>DASXKT010000095.1:0-20776 GCA_036496685.1 Phenylobacterium sp. | reverse complement strand
GGCGATCATGCTGTTCGACCAGCGCGCGTTCCATCCGGACATGGTGCGGCTGGGCGAGATCATCGTGCAGGCCGCGGACCTGACGGCGGAGGCCACGCCTCTGCTGCGCTCGCTGCGCGCCAACGCCGCGCGCCTCAACGCGATCGCCGAGGAGGTCACCCGGCTGGAGGACCAGTCCGACGCCCTCTACGACGCCGGCATCTCGGCGCTCTACACTGGCCCCGCGCGCAAGGACCCGATGGCCTACATCGTCGGCGCCGAGATCTATGACCACCTGGAAAAAGTCGTCGACCGTTTCGAGGACGTGGCGAACCAGATCAGCAGCGTGCTGATCGAGCACCTCTGAGGCCGCGAGCCCATGGATTTCGCCGGACCCGGCCTCCTCCTGATCGTGCTGGTCGCCGTGGCGCTGGTGTTCGACTTCCTGAACGGCCTGCACGACGCGGCCAACTCGATCGCGACCATCGTCTCCACCCGTGTGCTGCGGCCCGGCCACGCCGTCATCTGGGCGTCGTTCTTCAATTTCATCGCCTTCGCGATCTTCGGCCAGCATGTGGCTCAGACTGTCGGCAAGGGGATCATCGAGCCGGGTATCGTCTCGGACGCAGTGATCTTCGGGGCGCTCGGTGGCGCGATCACCTGGAACGTGATCACCTGGCTCTCGGGCATCCCCTCCTCGTCCTCGCATGCCTTGATCGGCGGGCTTCTGGGCGCGGGCGTGGCCAAGGCGGGGCTGAATCACGTGGTCTGGAGCGGGGTGTGGAAGACCGTCGCCGGCATTTTCGTCTCCCCCGCCCTCGGCCTGACGCTGGCCTTGGTGCTGGTGCTGATCGTCTCGTGGGGCTTCGTGAAGACCACGCCAGCCTTCGCCGACGGCGTGTTCCGAAAGCTGCAGTTCGTCTCGGCCGCGGCCTTCTCGCTGGGGCACGGCGGCAACGACGCTCAGAAGACCATGGGGATCATCGCGGTTCTGCTCTACGCTCATGGAAAGCTCACCGGCGCCTTCCATGTGCCCTTCTGGGTCGTGCTGTCCTGTCAGGCGGCCATGGCGCTGGGCACGCTGATGGGCGGCTGGCGGATCGTGCGTACAATGGGCTCGAAGATCACCCATCTCACACCGCAGCAGGGCTTCTGCGCAGAGAGCGCGGGCGCCCTGACTCTGTTCTTCGCCACGAACATCGGCGTCCCGGTGTCCACGACCCATACAATCACCGGCGGCATCGTCGGGGTTGGCGCCGCGCGACGGGTCTCGGCCGTGCGCTGGAATATCGCCGGCGGCATCGTCTGGGCCTGGGTCGTCACCATGCCGGCGGCGGGCCTGATCGGCGCGGCCTTCTACGGCCTTGCGCGCCTCGCCGACCGGGCCTGGGGCTGAAGATGGTCGACCGCCCCGTCGATCCCCCCTCCGGCCGTGAACCTGACCGCGAGCCCCGGGCGCAGTTCGCCGCCCTGCCCTGGCGCTACGACGCGGCCGGCCAGGTTGAGGTGCTGGTCATTACCTCGCGCGAGACTCGCCGCTGGGTCATCCCGAAGGGTTGGCCGATCAAGGGCATGAAGTCCTCCAAGTCCGCCGCGCGCGAGGCCTTCGAGGAGGCCGGCGCGGTGGGCAAGATCACCAAGCGTCCAGTCGGGGTCTACGCCTACGACAAGCGCCTCAAGAGCGGACGCCTGCAGCATGTCCGGGTCGCCGTCTTCGGCCTGCAGGTCGAGAGCGAGGCCGACGTCTACCCCGAGCTTGGCCAGCGGGAAAAGGCGTGGCTCCCGCTCACGGAAGCCGCCCGCCTCGTCGATGAGCCGGAGCTCATGGTCCTGTTGGCGACCTTCAAACCGTGACGCCGGCCCTCGGAACGATCGAAGGCTTCTTCGGCCGGCCCTACGGCTGGGCGGAACGGGCGGAGCTGATGCGGTTCCTGGCCCCGCACGGCTACGGCTTCTACCTCTACGCTCCGAAGGCCGACGCCTATCTTCGCCGCCGCTGGCGCGAGTTGCATCCGGCCGACGAGATGGCTGAGCTGACGGCCTTTGGGGCCGCCTGCCGCCGGGCGAGAGTGACGTTCGGGGTCGGTCTCTCGCCGTTCGAACTGCACTTCGGCTTCACCGCCGACGCCCGCTCGGCGCTGGTCGACAAGCTCGCCGCTCTCGATGCAGCCGGCTGCGAATGGCTGGCGATCCTGTTCGACGACATGCGGGGCGACTTGGCCGATCTGGCCCGCCGACAGGCGGAGATCGTGGCCTTCGCCGCCGAACACACCCGCGCCCGGCGCCTCATCGTCTGTCCCAGCTACTACTCGGACGATCCGCTGCTGGACCGCGTGTTCGGGCCCAGGCCGGCGAGCTATCTGAAGGATCTCGGCGCGGCCCTCGATCCTTCCGTCGGACTGATGTGGACCGGCGAGGAGATCTGCGCCCGCGAGTTCTCGGCGGGCGACCTCGATCGCATCGCAAGCGAGATGGGCCGCAAGCCGTTCCTCTGGGACAACTACCCGGTCAACGACGGCCCGCGGATGAGCCGCCACCTGCACCTGCGCGCCTTCACAGGCCGCCCAGCCGCGATCGGGCCGCATATCGCCGGCCATGCCGTGAACCCGGCCTCGCAACCCACCCTCAGCACCATCCCAATGCTGACGCTGGCGGCCAGCTATGCCCAGGGAGAAGGCTACGCCTATGGCCAGGCGTTCCGCGAGGCGGCGCTTGCCGTCTGCGGCCCTTACCTGGCTGCGATGCTGAGTTCCGACCTCGCCGCCCTGCAGGATGCCGGCATCGGCGATGTGTCGGCTGAGCGACGGACCAAGCTCCGCGCCCGCTATGCCGCCTACGATCATCCCGCCGCTCGGGAGGTCGTTGGCTGGCTGGACGGGGCCTACGCCATCACCGGCGAGGAAATCCAGACCCAATAATGTTCATGATTAACCTGCATTAACCGCAAACGTCAGCCTTACCTTAGTGTTCTGGCGCCAGGGTTTAGGCTGAATCTGGAGCCTGGAAGCGGTGTCGCAGCCCTACCCCACGGTCGGTCGCTCACTCGTCGTCCTGCACGTGGACGACGATCCCATGAACTTGCGGGTCGTTGAGGAGATCCTCACCGCGTTCAACCATCGCGCGGTCAAGGCGGCCTCGGGCGCAGAAGCGCTGCAGCTTGTCGCCGAACAGGCCTTCGACGTGATCCTGATGGACATCCACATGCCGAAGATGAGCGGCATCGAGGCGGTCGAGCGGTTGCGCGCCCTTCCCGGCCCAGCGCGCAAGACGCCGGTGATCGCGCTCACCGCCGACGTCACCACGCGCCGGCCGGAAGAATACGAAGCCCTGGGATTCAACGGCTACGTCTCCAAGCCCATTCTGGTCTCCAGGCTGCTCGACGCGATCAAGACGGCGGCCGAGCCGCGCCGCGCGCCCAAGGCCTTCCCCTACCGCATCATCCGCGCCGGCTGACCCTCGCCGTCCGCGAGCCACCGGGTTAACCTCCCCCATCGGCCGCCGGAGAGCCGAGGACGGGAGAGAGGCGCCATGCCCAAGCTCGATCGCGATGGGGTCAACATCTACTACGAGGTCCATGGCGAGGGGCCGGCGCTGATCCTCACCCACGGCTATTCAGCTACGTCCGAGATGTGGGCGGGTCAGGTCGGGCCGCTCTCGAAGCACTTCAAGGTCGTGACCTGGGACATGCGCGGCCACGGTCGCTCGGACTATCCGGCGGATCAGAACGCCTACTCGGAGGAAGCCACGGTCGGCGACATGGCGGCTCTGTTGGACGCGGTGGGCGCCAGAGGCGCTGTGGTCGGCGGCCTATCGCTCGGCGGCTACATGAGCCTCGCCTTCCATCTCGCGCATCCCGAGCGGACCCGCGCCCTGCTGATCATCGACACCGGCCCAGGCTACAAGAACGATCAGGCCCGCGACGGCTGGAACGCCAACGCCATCCGCCGCGCCGAACGCCTTGAGAGCGAGGGCCTCGGCGACCTCAGCAAGGCCAGCGCCGAGGTCCGCGCAGCCAACCACCGCGACGCTTCCGGCCTGGCGCGCGCCGCGCGCGGCATGCTGACCCAACGCAACGCCCGTGTGATCGAGAGCCTGCCCTCAGTCGCCGTACCTGCCGTCGTCATTGTCGGCGCCAACGACACGCCTTTCCTCGCGGCCTCGGACTACATGGCCTCCAAGATCCCCGGCGCGAAGAAGGTGGTGATCCCGGACGCCGGCCACAGCGCCAATATCGACCAGCCCGCCGCCTTCAACGCCGCACTCATGAATTTCCTCAACACGGCGGGGCTGGTCGCCGCCTAGGGCTCCCGGAGGCGCGCCATGGCCACGGTCCAGGTTCGCTACATCGTTCACGACGTCGACGCGGCGATCGCGTTCTACACGGCCCAGTTGGGCTTCGAGCTCGTGATGCATCCCGCGCCGGCTTTCGCGATGCTGGTGCGCGGCGATCTGCGCCTGGTTCTGAGCGCGCCCAACCCGGCGGGCGGCGGGGGTCAGGCGATGCCGGACGGGACTGAGCCCCAGCCCGGCGGCTGGAACCGCTTCGCCATCGAGGTCGCCGAACTTGCGGCCACGGTGGCTGAACTGCGCGCAGCCGGGGCGCATTTCCGCAACGAGATCGTCACCGGCGTTGGCGGCAAACAGATCCTGGTCGAGGACCCGTCAGGCAATCCCGTCGAGCTCTTCGAGCCGACCCGCGATGAGGCCCGACTGCAACGGTCGGCGCCCTAACAGCCAAGGTTGGCGCCCGGGCGCGAAATGCGGCAAACCGGATCCTCGGGTCCGGGAGTTCCATGGCCGACAAGCCGCCCTCCGTGCTGGATGACACCGACAAGGATGTCCGCGTGCGTCGCACCGTGGCCAGATCCACAGGGTCCCGTCGCGCCTGGCTGGCGGCGGGGGGCTTGGCCGCAGCCGCCACCATCGCCTTCGCCGTCCTGCCGGCCAGCGTATTCCTGCCGGCGGCCACGCAGACCTTCGAGACGGCCAAGGGCGAACACCGAAGCATCAAGCTGGCTGACGGCTCGACGCTCGAGCTCAACGCCGGCTCGCGGCTCAGCGTCACCCTCGGCGCCTATAGCCGCCGGGTGGTCATGGATGAGGGGGAAGCGGTGTTCGACGTCGCGCCCGACAAGCCCCGGCCGTTGATAATCGCCGTGGGCGACCGCACGCTGCGGGTGGTCGGCACACGCTTCGACGTACGCCGGCGAGCGGGTCAACTCTCGGTTACGGTCGAGCGCGGCCTGGTTGAGGTCGGGCCCACCGCCCCTGCAGCCGGCCGCGCCTTCCGCCTCCATCCAGGCCAAAGGCTTGACCACGACGAGGGTGCGGCCGATGTCGTCGCCGATCTGAACCAGTAATTCACGTGCCCGATCACCATCGAAGATTCGGCGGCGAAGCCATGAGAGGGACAAGGGGTCATATCCGGGCCGGCGGCCTTGTGGCGCGCGTCCCTCGCGGTACCGTGCCTCCTCGCGCCAGCCGGCGCAATTTCGAGGAATGAAGCCGAACCCGCCCATCGGCTGTAGATTTATCCTCGGGCCGAAAGCCTCACCGCTTACGGCGGCCCTCCCCTATCCGCCCAACAGTCCCGCAACCGTTTGGGCGAGCGTTTCCATATTGAAGGGCTTGCGCAGGATCGTCGCCCGGCCGCCCAGCGCCTGATCCACCGCCGCGGTGTCTGCATGACCGCTGGCGAAGATGATCGGGATCTCCGGCCAGCGCTCCCTCACGCGCCCCGCGAGCTCCGCTCCATTCATGCCCGGCATGGCGTAGTCGAACAGCATGAGGTCGGGCGTTTCGTGCTCGAGGATGGCGAGCGCGGCCGCGCCTCCGTCAGCCTCGAGGACCCGATAGCCCAGGAGCTGAAGGGTCTCGCTGGCCAGCGCCCGCACCGGGGCCTCGTCATCGACCACCAGGATGGAGCCGCCGGCCTCGGGCGCCAGGATCGGCTGCTGGTCGGGCCGCTTCGTATGCGACCCCGCGCCCGTCATCGAGCGGCGCAGCAAGAGCCGGACCACCGTGCCCGCTCCTGGGGCGCTTTCGATCTCCGCCTTGCCACCAGCCTGCCGGGCCACGCCATAGACCTGACTCAGGCCAAGGCCGGTCCCCTTGCCGACGCCCTTGGTCGTGAAGAACGGGTCGAACGCCCGTTCGATCACCTGCGCCGACATGCCCTCGCCAGTGTCGGCGACGCTGAGCTCGACGTATTCGCCCGCCTCGAGCACCGGATCGCCCGCTGGCAGGGTGCGGACCCGCGTGGAGATCACCAGCCGCCCGCCGCTCGGCATGGCGTCCCGGGCGTTGATCGCCAGGTTCAGCACCGCGAGCTCCAGCTGGGTGCGATCGCTCATCACCGAGGCCCGCGTCTCGTCGAGCTCCAGGCCGAGCGCAATGTCAGGACCCATCGTGCGAACGAGCAGTTCGCGCATCTCGGCGATAAGATCGGCGACGACGAACGGCCTTAGCTCCAGTTTCTGGCTGCGCGAGAAGGCCAGCAGTTGCCGGGTCAGACTGGCGCCCCTCTCGGCGGCGGCTATGCCGCTGTCTGCCCAGGCCGTCACCTTGTCGATGTTCCCGGGCTTGCGACGGATGAGCTCGAATGCACCATGAACAACCTGCAGCAGGTTGTTGAAATCATGAGCGATACCACCTGTCAGCTGGCCTAGAGCCTCCATCTTTTGGCTTTGCCGCAGCGCCTCCTCGGCCTTGCCGCGCGCCGCCATCTCTTCGCGTAGGCGCTGGTTCGCCTCGGCCAGCAGGCTCGCCCGCGCTTCAAGTTGCGAGGCCGCGGCCGTCACCACGCTGAGGAGCAGGAACGCCAGGACCAGGAGGAGCGCCAGGCCAGAGTGACGGCCGAGCATCGCCGTCCACGGCTCCGGCGCGGTCGCCAGATAGACGGTTCCCAGCCTCTGCCCCTGCTCGGCCACCGGCCGCGTCACCGTCACACCGCCTCGAGCGAAGCTCGAACCTATGTCGCGTGCGTGCGCCGGCGGCGGGGACGCGTTGCGACGGGTGAACGTGACCACCGCCTGGTCGGACGCATTGTAGATCGCCGCCGCCGCGACGGAGCGATTGACCCTCAGCGCGTCGACATATTCGCGCATGGCCGCGCGGTCGTCGAAGGCCAGGGCCGCGCTGACGCTGGCCGCGAGGATGTCGGCCTGCACTTCGGTCTGGCGCCGCGCCTGGACGCGGTAGTCTATCTCCGCGCGGGTGGCCAACAGGGCGCCGATCGCCAGCAAGGCCAGGACGCTGGACCAGGCGATGTTGACGAGCCGGCGATCTGCCAGGGGCGCAAACCGCGAGGTCATCGCCTCACCCTGACCGCCAGGGCGAGCAGTTTCGAGCTGATCGCCACGCCGTTCACCTCGGCCTGGCCGGTATCGATGCTGAACCGCACCTTGCCGGCCTCGAACCGCAGATGGACGATGCCCCGAGCCGTGGTCCCGGTCGCCTCGTCGGTCACCGTCAGCACCGGCTGACCCTCCACCGCCTGCAGGGCCTGGGCCTGCGACTGGGCGGGGCCACCCGCGAGGTAGGCGATCTCACATCCGGAGTCGGGGTCGAGCTTCGCGAGCCTGCGCACGAGCACCGGGTGGGCGCCCACGGCTTGGCCGCTCGTCACCCGATCGAGCACCGCTCCAAAGGGATCTGCGCCCTGAACGCAGATCACCAGGGGTGCATTCGGCGCGGAGTAAGCGCCGGGAGGCCAGCTGACGAAGGGTGCAAGCTTGTAGAGATAGGTCGCCTTCACGGTGAGCTCGGCCGCGCCCTTCTCGGCCCGCAAGGGCTCGGCGCGCGCCGGCGATCCCAGCGCCCAGGCCAACGTCACCAGCATCGCCAGGTTGCATCCTAGCGCCTGAAAATTCGTCGATTCCCCCGGCGCGCGGCTTCTCATTGGGCGTTCACCGCGACCGCATCGTCCTCGAAGGGCAACGCTTCCCGGAAACTCCAGTTCCCATGGACCGCTCCTCAGGCCAGCGCTTCGCCCGCTTTGTGCGACCGCGGACGGGTCACCGCCGCAGCCTTGGTCGATGGCGTGGCGCAACCGAGGCGCTCGAGCAGGTGGTCGCCGACCCGAAGCGCGTTGGCCACCGTTGTCAGCGTCGGGTTCACCGAGGCGATCGAGGGGAAGAAGCTGGTGTCCACGACATAGAGATTGTCGAGTTCGTGCGCCTTGCACCAGGGATCCAGCACCGAGCTTGCCGGATCCTTCCCGAAGCGCACGGTGCCCGCCTGGTGCGCCGTTCCGTAGAGCGGCAACAGGCTGCCGAACTCGAAATGATGCTGCGAAATGGGGTGGGCGTGGTCGACGAACCCATCCAGCGAGTCATGCAGGGTCTTCACCAACCGCTCGTGCCCTTCCAGGTTGTTGTAGGTGTAGTCGAGGCAGATCCGGCCGTCGCTGGTGAGCCTCACCCGGTTCTCGGGCAGCGGCAGGTCCTCGGAGATCACCAGCATCGAGAGCATCCGCTCGGCGATGCCCTCGGAGATGACGTCGGGCACGAGCCCCGGCGGCAGCCAGTCGGAAACCTGCCCCTCGAGGGTCTGGCCGGACATGTATTCCAGCAGCTGGATATGTCCCATGGGCTTGTCGTACCCGCCTCTCGGGTCGCCCCAGTAGAAGTCGTTGCAGGCCAGGGTCTTGGGGAACGTCACGTCCACATGCGCGCAGGTCAGAGACACCATCGCGGTCAGCGTGTGGAACATGTAGTTGCGCCCGACCTGGTCCGAGCCATTGGCCAATCCTGAGGGATGGGCGGCGTTAGCCGAGGCCAGCAGGACCGCGGCCGTGTTCGCCGCGCCCGCCGCCAATACGACAATGTCGCCGGTCCAGCGCTCTTCTCCTTGCTCGGTCTGGCAGACGACCTCGGTCACCGTCTTGCCGCTGGGATCAGTCTCCAGGCGCGTCACCTTGCGCCCCGTGAGCAGGGTGATGTTGGACAGCCCCATCAGGGGCTCGATGGCGATGGTCCTGGCGTCGGACTTGGCCTTCAGCAGGCATGGATAGCCGCCGCAGGTCTTGCACTTGATGCAGGCCGAGGTGACCGGATGGGCCTGGTCGAGATTGATGCCCAGCGGGAGAGAGAAAGGCTTCCAGCCCTGCTCTTGCCAGTGGGTCCTGAGTTGCGCGATCCCGGGATCGTCGTGGACCGCTGCGTAGGCGTAGGCGGGCTCGTCGCCTTCCTCGGTCGGGTCCGCGCCGCGCGCGCCATGCACCCGCCACAGGGTCTCGGCCTCGGCGTAGTAGGGCGCCATGTCCGTCAGGCTGACCGGCCAAGCCGGCGAAACGCCGCCGGCATGCTGCACCTCCTGGAAGTCCCGTCCCCGCAGCCGCATGAGGGCCGCGCCATAGAAGGTCGTGTTGCCGCCGACCCAATAGTGGGTGTTGGGCGCGAAGGGCTTGCCCTGCTTGTCGTACCACTTCTCCTGGGTGCGATAGCGGTGCTGGATGAAGACCGCGCGCGGGCTCCAGTTCTCCGCCTCGCGCGGTAGCTGCTCGCCGCGCTCCAGGATCAGGATCGACTTGCCGCTGGCCGCGAGCCGCTGGGCAAGGGTGCCCCCGCCGGCCCCGCTGCCGATAATCACCACGTCGAAGTGCGCCACTGCCGCCCCCTACTCTTGCAGATGATACTTCGCCGACGCAGGGCTCAGCACCGCGATCAGCAGCCATTCCGGAAGATAGCGCAGCATGACTGCGGCAAACTTGTTGTGGAGACCCGGCACGACCACGACCTGGCCGCGATCATTGGCTGCAAGCGTGGTGGCCACGACCGCCTCCGGCGTCTGGAAGAATCTCCGCGGCGCCTGGTCCATCACCGCCTTGGTGCCGTTCGCTTCGGCGAACTCCGTGAGGGTGAAGCCTGGGCAGGTAACCGTCACCTTGATTCCCGTGCCCTTCAGTTCCGCCGCCAGCGACTGACTGAATTTGACGCTCAGGCTCTTGGCGCCGGGATAGAGACTGTGGCCCGCCACCCCCGGCGCGAAGGCCGCCATCGAGCCGACGTTGACGATCGAGCCCCGCCTGCGCTCGATCATGCCCGGGATCACCCCGTAGGCCAGGCCGCAGGCGTTGACGACGAGGGTCATCAGGAAGGCGCGCTGCCGCTCCCATGGGACCCCCACGTAGCTCTGGGCGATCGAAAACCCCGCGTTGTTGACCAGGGCGTCGACGACGCGCCCCCGTTCGGCCACCGCGGCCAGCACCTTGGCGTGCGCCTCGAATTCCGCGAGGTCCGCCGGAACCGCGAAGGCTGCGATCCCATGTTGCGCCGAGAGCTCCGCTGCCAGCGCCTCGAGCCGCTCGGTCCGCCTGGCCGACAGCGCCAGGTCGTAGCCCCTCGCCGCATAGGCCCTTGCGAAGGCCGTCCCGATCCCCGCCGAAGCGCCAGTGATCAGGGCAAGGGGCCGTGGGCCGTCGGCGGTTGTCATCGCTCCAGTTGCGGCGTTCGCCCGCCCCGCGTCAAACCCCACGTCTGACAAGCGGCGTCTTCGATGACGCTTTGCGAAACGCAAATGACATAACGACGTCACGCTGGCGTGCAAATCTTCGCCTCGTCCTGCTGCTCGTGGCGCATTTCTGAAGTGTGGGTCGAGCCACCGGCTCACGAGCCGGGCGACGGTCCGCTTAGACTTGTGGAAAGACGTTGCTCCGATGCGAAAGCGACTGGTGGCTGCGCTCACGGCTGGGACGATACTGATCGCCGGTCCGACTCTTGCTGCCCCTCGATCAGCGTTTCTTTCGGACCAGGCGGATCCTACTCTCGCGGGCCCGGCGGCCGGCCCAGCCTGCTGCGCCGCGGCGCATGTCGCGCGGACGCCTCACAATGCGATCGGTGGAAGCCTTCCTGAGCCCACCAGTTGGGCGCTGATGATCATGGGCTTCGGCGGGATGGGCGCCATCCTTCGCCGCCGTCGGCGCTCGATGGCCGCCCGCGATAGCCGCCGACCCCAAACCTAGTTCAAGGCCCTCAGTTGCTTGCGGAGTTTCAGATGGACGTGAACGGAGCTTCCTCAGCAGAGATCCTCGACAGGCGCGATCGCCGGTCGGAAATTTCGGACCAACGACGCAGCGGCCGAGCAGCGCCCTTGCCGCGGGCCACCTCGCAGGAAGTCCAGGCCGCGATCGGCCTGGCCATCCGCCGTCGCCGCCGACTCATCGACATGACCCTTCGCGATCTCGCCGACGCCTGCGACGTCAGCTTCCAGCAGATCCACAAATACGAGGCCGGCCAGTGCAGCGTCTCCGCCGTCCAGCTCTGGCGGATCGGCTGCGCGCTCGGCGTGCCGATCACCTACTTCTTCGAAGGCTTGAAGACTCTCGACAAGGCCTGACACCGCGCCGCTCGCAGCTCCCCGATCACCTCCGGCAAGTCGAGCCAGGCGAATTGCCGTTGCCCGAGACTCCAGTGCAGGAAGGCGGCCAGGAACGTCCAGGCCGCCTCGTCATGGACCAGGTGGTGGGTAAGGAGCCCGATTGGCGCATCCCACAGGCCGGCTTTGCGCCGGCGCCGCATCTCCGTCGCGAGCGCCCCCAGGAACCGCCCCCGCCCCCGGAACCGCGCCCCGCCGCGCCAGCGCAGCAGATCGAGGTGAACATCCAGGCGCACGAGCCCCTTGCTTAGTCCCGGCTTGCCAAGCCCACCGTGCGCCGACCAGCCTTCATAGCGGCGGCTGCACAGCGCGGCCTCCAGGTCGGGGTGGACGTCGTTCCAGGGCGGCGTGAAAACCGCCAGGGTGTTCGGAAGCCGCTGCAGGCGCTCCCAGCCCTTCATTATGGCGGTTTCCAGCTGCGTCTGCGTCCAGTCCTCGGGAAACTCACCCGCCGCCGTCCCGGTCCGCCGGTTCCGGTGATCGACCCCGTGCTGGACCACGCAGACCCCGGGGGCGTCCACCAGCCTCGCGGCCAGCGCCGACAAGTCGCCGGACGGCACCACCGCCAGGGTCAGGGGAACCCCCGTCTGCCGCGCACACGTCAGCAGGCGATCGAGCGCCACGGTCGGGGCGGTCGCGTCATCATCGCGCCACCACAGACGCGCCGTTTGGCCCGCCGCACGCCAGCGCCGCACCTCCAGCCATAAGGGCAAGGTCCACACGATCGGGCTCGTAGACCTCAGGCCGCCCGCGCCAGGACGTTTGCCGGTTCGCTCGCCGGCGGCGCTTCCAATTCGGCCCTCAGGGCCGAGATCAGCGGATAGAGCCCGGCCATCAGCGAGATCAGGAGGCCCCAGCCGCCTTCCCGCCAACCCCCGCGCTTGACGTAGCACTTCCAGAACCGGCGCAGGCCGCGGAAGGCGTTGTCTGCAAGGCCGATCTTGCCGCCATGCTCCCGCAGGTCCTGGGCGCGCAGGTCGGTGTAGCGGTCGAGCCGGCGGAACACGTCGGAGACGGTCTCGCCGAACTGGTGACGGATCGCGCCCTGCAGCTTCGGCCCTTCGGCGCCGTCGAACGTCACCTTGGGATGCACCCGCTCGCCGCCCCACCGCTTGGAGCCCTTGCGATAGAGCCGCGCGGCGAGCGTCGTCCCGAACGCCCCACCCCAGCCGTGGCGGATCAGCCGGCCGCCGACATAGTTCTCCACCGGCGTCTTGCGCCATGTCACATGCTCGTCGGACAGGCCCGCGCGGATCTCCGCAGCCAGGTCCGGGCTGACGATTTCATCGGCGTCTACTTCCAGGATCCAGTCGCCGGAGGCGGCCGCGACGCCGGCCGCTCGGCGGGGTCCCTCCAACGGAAAGACCCCGGCGACCATCACCGCGCCATGCGCTTCCCCGATCGCCCGCGTCCGGTCCGTGCAGCGGTCCAGGACCAGGACGATCTCGTCGGCGAACTTCAGCGCCTCGAGGCACGGCCCCAAGCGCCGCTCTTCATTGTGAACGCAAAGCACCGCCGACAGTCTGGTCATCTCGTCCCCCCACGGACGAGTGACGCCTCCGACGAAGTGTCACCTCAGCAAAGAAGCTTAACTGTGTCGCAATGTCGCAAGTTGGATTATGCTGATTTTATAAGTATTTGTCTGGACAGGCTCGTGTTGCTGAACGGTTTCACCCAGGAACGGCGGACGATGGAGGTGGTCAGCGGCCCACGGCCTTAACCGCCGCGCTGACCGCGGGAAAGGTGTCGACCGCCTTGATCAGCAAGCCGAGGCCGGAGATCCCCAGCAGGATGAAGGTCACCCGCCGGAAGTTGATGTCCGACAGCGAGTGATAGAGCTTCACGCCCATGAGCGTGCAGGGCAGCACGATCGGAACGGTGATCGCCACGAGCCACCAGTAGGTGGCGCCGAAGGTCTCGGGCTTGTTGAGCGCCAGCAAGGCGATCGAGAGCAGCTGTAGGACCAGGATATAGGGTTGCACGATGGCGCGGGCCTCGCGCTTGGGCACGTGACGCAGTCCGTTCCAGACGACCACCGCGGCCCCGGGAAACGCCGTGAAGCCGCCGATGACGCCGCCGGACATGCCGACCAGGGAAGACGCCAGCCAGCCGCCATGGACCCTGGCATGCGCCCCGTGCGGCCTCGCCAGCGAATAGCCGGCGTAGATCACCAGGAACCCCCCAAACACCAGCATCAGGCTGGGGGTCGGCAGCGAACTCAGGATCGCCAGGCCCACGGGCACCCCGATCAGGCCGCCCAGCAGATAGGGCGCTGGCCCGTCGGGCCACCAGTGCTTGATGGGCTTCATGTCCGCTTTCAACTGGCGCAGCGACATCAGCTGATTTGCGGCGGACAGGGTCATCAGCAAGGGCACGCCGAGCTTCGGCGGCAGCAGGATCAAACAGAGCGCCCCTATGGCGGAAAAGCCGAAGCCCGATAGGCCGCTCATCAACGCCGAGGCGGCGAGGATCACGACAAGCAAAGCAATCGTGATCGGAGAAAATCCAGCCATCAACAAGTCACTGTCCCCTGGAAGCTACTGGAAGTCCGGACTCCGGATCCCGGACTCGACTTGGCGGGAGAGGTCCGGTCCCCTTGGCCAGGCGCCGGCTTTCGCCGTGACGTCCCGGCCGATGGTTCCGCCCGCGGCCCGAAGACTGCCGGCGCTTGAACCTTGTCTTGGATCGCGATGTTGGTCGTGGCCGGCGGCGCGATCGGCCTCGATGAGGGGCGTTTGCGGGCTTGGCCGCACAGTTTCTCATCAGCCTGCGGAGGCGGCGCCTTTGTCGGAACATTTGACGCAGCCGCCAAATCGCACGGACGCCGCCCCCGCCGACCTCAGAAGCTCACCACCACCTTGCCGTAGTAGTAGCCGCCGTTGATTCCGAAGGGCGAGATGCCGATCGGGGCGTTGTAGACGTTGCTGCCATCCGCCAGGCCGCCCGCGGGCGGGAACTGGAGGACGTTCGGCGGCTTGTGGTCGAAGAGGTTGTTCGCCCCCGCCGAGACCCTGACCCGGTCCGTGACCGCGAACGAGACGTCCAGGTCGGCGATCCACGTCACCCCGACCTTGTTGACGAAGTTGGGCGGTGCGCCGGTGCCGTCCGGACTGACGATCTCGGAGGATTCTCCGTAGACGGTCTGCCGAAGGTTCACCGCCCAACGGTCCACTGACCACAGGGCGCCCAGGGTGACCTTTTCGCGTGGCGAAGCCGTGGTGAGGTCGCTGATCGCGGTGGGGGACAGGAGCGCGCCCTGCGCCGCCAGCGGCGGCGGTGGCGGGGTCTGCTTCGTGACCGTGGTCTTGTTGTAGTTGGCCGCCAGCGTCCAGTCGATGTGGCCCCAGGCGTCCAGCTCGGTGACATAGGTGACCGTCAGGTCGACGCCTTGGGTGCGGGTGTCGACGCCGTTTGCGAACAGGCTCACGCCTACGAATGTGACGGTCGGGTCGAGCACGTTGCCGTGCGCCTTGATGGCGTCGATCACCGCCTGCGAGACCACCGTCGTCCCGTTGAGGCCCAGGTAGAGGCCCGAGCCGATGATCCGGTTCTTGATGTCGATCGAGTAGGCGTCGAGGGTCGCCACCAGGTTGGCCGCCGGATGGGCGACGAAGCCCACGCTGTAGTTGGTCGACTTCTCAGGTTTCAGGGGAGAGAAGCCCAGCAGGGCTGCCGCCGCGGAGTTCGGCGGCAACTGCACCACCGCCGACGTCGGCGAGACGTTGGTGGCCGAATAGAACTCTTCGGCCAGCGTCGGCGCCCGGAAGCCGTTGGCGATCGTGCCGCGTAGCGCGAAGGCCGGGCTGAAGTCGTAGCGACCCGTCAGCTTGCCGACGGTCGTGTCGCCGAAGTCGTTGAAGTGCTCGAAGCGCACGGCGGCATCGACCTTCAGCGCCGTCACCGGCGAGGCGGCGACGTCGACGTAGCCGGCGAAGTTGTTGCGCGTGTGCTTGCCGGCGTCGCTCTGCAGGAAGCCCGGGTAGGACTGTCCGCCCTCCTTGTAGGTCGAGCCTGCATCGCCCGCGGTGATCTCGTAGCTCTCGCTGCGCTGCTCGATGCCGAAGGCGACGTTCAGCGGCTCAGCCATGCCGGCATCGAAGGCGCGACTGACGTCGAGGTTGTTGGTCCACTGGGTCGAGGTAAAGGCCCCGTCGGCGAATTGGGTGGGCGTGAAGTGCGTGTCGATGAACAGCGCCCGGTTGGCCGAATTCAGGGTCGAGATATCGTCCTTGTCGCGGCCGTAGGTGCTGGAAAGGTCCCAATGCCAGCCGGCTGCGTCGCCCCGCAGGCCGAAGGTCAGGGCATAGTCGGACTCAACCAGGCCTTCCCGGGGGCTGAAGCCTTGTGGCGCGAACACGATGGCGTTTGCCGCGCCGCAGGCGCCCGCCACGCCCAATACCGGCGAGGCGATCACCTTGCAGGGCACGCGGTAGTTCTCGAAGGCCGACGCCTTGCGATAGCTGTAGCTGCCGAAGCTGTAGGCCTCCACTTCGCCGAAGTTGTAGCCGGCGTTGTAGGTGACGCTGTCGATGTTCGATTGAGCGTCGCCGATGATGTTGTTGAGATTCGGATAGCCGGGAATGTTGGTGGTGACGCCGGTTCCCGAGTTGGGGATCAGCGTGCCGTCAACGGCGGCAAACCGCGCGTCGGCGCCGCCGCGCCGGCTGAAGCCGTGGAAGCGCGTCTCGCCGGTGACATTGAGGAAGCCCGAGGCCCCCAGCGACGTTCCGAAGTTCAGCGACAGAGCGCCAGTGTCCCCGTCGCCCTGATAGTATTGGCCGGCCGTCCCGGCCAGCTGCCCGCCGCTGGCCGCGTTCTTCAGGATGATGTTGACGACGCCCGCGATCGCATCGGTCCCATATTGCGCCGCTGCGCCGTCCTGCAGCACCTCGACGTGGTCGATCGCATCGACCGGAATGAGGCTGAGGTCGGCGGTCGCCGCCCCCTGGTAGGGTCCGCCCAGGACATGCAGGTTGCCCGTCGGGTGGCGGCGTTTGCCGTTGACCAGCACCAGGGTGTCGTTCGGGCTCAGGCCCCGAAGCCGCGCCGACAGCGTCAGGTTCGCCGTGTCGCCGCCAAGGGCTTCGGCCGTGAACGAAGGTACGATCTGAGCCAGGCCCTGAATCAGATCCGGCTGGCCGACGCGCTTGAAGGTGTCCGAGCCGACAACCTGCACCGGCGCCGGGCTGTCGCTGGCCTTCAGCCCGCTGACCCGCGTTCCCGTGACGATAACTTCTTCGACGTTACTTGCCCCGCCGGCGTCCGCGGCGATTGCGTTTGAAGCAATGCAGGTCGCAAGCGCGAAAAGGCTCGCGCCGTAATAAACATTCCTCAAGATGAGCCCCCATCTGTTTATGGAAGCCCTTCGGATGCATCCCCCCGATGCATTTATTTGTTGATCTCACGATGATCGAGTTCTGGGGGCTGTCCATCAGCCCCCGCAAGAAACTTCCGAATACGTCGGTTTTCCGTGACGTCCGGCGCGAATTTGAACAGACGGGCGCCTGGGATTTCGGCGCCGCTTCCTCAAAGTCCAGTTTTCAGGCGCCTGGGCTCAGGCGACGCCACCCTTCCCGCCGCGCCCGCTCGGCGCCAAGCTGGCTCAGCCGCTTGCCGGCGAGAGCAACCGCTGGAGCCGAACGCGTGACCGCAGCTGAGATCTGGCAGTGGTCCGCCGTGCGGACGGCCAAGGCGATCCGGGCGGGCGAGGTTTCCTCCGAAGAGGTCGTAGGCGCTCACGTCCGACGCCTGCACGCCGCCAATCCCGCGATCAACGCGGTGGTCGTCGACCTGAGCGGGCCGGCGCTCGAGGCCGCCCGCGCCGCCGACCGCGCCCGCGCCCAGGGCGCCGAACTTGGCGCGCTGCACGGCGTCCCGATCACCATCAAGATCAACATCGACGTCGAGGGCCAGGCCAACTCCAACGGCGTGGTGGGCCTGGCCGACAACGTTGCACCCGGCGACTCGCCGGTCACCGCCAACTTCAAGGCCGCCGGGGCGGTCATCCTCGGATTGACCAACACCCCAGAGTTCTCCCTGCGCGGCTTCACCGACAATCCGCTGCACGGCCTGACCCTCAACCCCTGGGACAAGGCGGTGACCTGTGGTGGCTCGTCCGGCGGCGCGGCGGCTTCGATCGCCTCGGGGATCGCCACCATCGCCCATGGCAACGACATCGGCGGCTCCCTGCGCTGCCCGGCGGCCTTCAACGGCGTGGCGACCATCAAACCGACCCAGGGTCGCATCCCGGCCTTCAACCCGAGCGCGCTCGTCGAGCGGCCGCTGATGGCCCAGCTGATGTCAACGCAGGGCCCGATCGCCCGCGAGGTCGCCGACGTGCGCCTGGCGCTCGAGGTCATGAGCCGCCGCGATCCGCGCGACACCTGGTGGGTCCCTGCCCCGCTCGTTGGCCCACCGCCGCCCGCGCCGATCAAGGTCGCGATGGCCAAGCTCCCGTCCGATATGCAGACCGACCCTGAGGTGATGGCCCTGGTCGGCAAGGCCGCCGACCACCTCTCAGACGCCGGCTATGAGGTGAGCGAGGTCGACACGCCCGACGTCTCGGCGACCTGGCAACTCTGGTGCGACCTGATCTCCACGGAGATCGCCACCCTGCAGGTCGTTCAGATGCGCGAACTGGGCAGCGCCGATTTCAACCGCGCCCTGGACGGCCTCTTCGCCATGGCCACCATCCTCGACGGCGAGGCGTACATGAAGGCGATCGCCCAGCGCTCCCGCGTGCTGCGCGAATGGCTGGCGTTCCTCGAGACCTATCCCTTGGTCCTGGCCCCGGTCTCAGTGAGGCGCACGCCGGGCGTGAACGCCGACCTCGGTGGCGACAAGGCGCTGCGCGCCTTCTTCTGGAACGATACGCGCTTCGTGTCGGCGATCAGCGTCCTGGGCCTTCCCGTCGCTGTAGCGCCGGTCGGGCTGGACGGCGGCGGCCACCCGGTCGGCGTCCAGCTCATCGGCTCCCGCTACCGCGAGGACCTCTGCCTCGACGCCGCCGCAGCCATCGAGCGCCGCGTGGGCGTCCTTGCGCACACCCTTTGGGCGCGCCAGGCCGGGGCGGCATAGGGATCCAGGTCCGCGACCCTGTTCATCGCCCGGTGCTCGGCTATGCTCCATCCCGCTCGCTCAGGGAGGCTTCCATGCGCCGGCTTGCACGCTTGGGCTGCTTCGCGGCGGTCGCCGCTCTGTCCTGGCCCTCGATGGCAGACGCGCAGCGACCCGGAGAACTCACGCTCTTCAGCGATGTCGGCTTTCGCGGGCAGTCCTACACCGTCACCGGACCGCGCGAGCACATCAACCTCGACTGGCCCGTCCGCAGCGCGCGCGTGACGCCTGGGGACACTTGGCAGCTGTGCAGCAGCTCGCGCTATCGCGGCATCTGTTCGAATGTGAGCCGGAGCACCGGCAATGTGCTGTGGACGGTCGCGTCCGGCCGACCGATGCTCGCGGCCCGCCCAATGCCGCTTCCACCCGGCGGCGGCGCACCGGGCGCGCCAGACGTCGGCGGTTCGCTCCGCGGCATGAGCGCGGAGTTCTTCCCGGCGCCTGCCGAACGAAGCGTGCGCGTGAACTCCTGTGAGGCGGGGACCGCGGCCTGCACGGCGGACAGCGCCAACGCGTTCTGCCGGGCGCACGGCTGGACACGCTCGGCCTACCAGCGGCAGGAGACGGTCGCGGGCAAGAACTACCTGGCTGACGTGCTCTGCGTGCGGGCCTGAGAGATGCTCGCCATGCCCGGAGCGAGAACCGTCGCCACGTTGGTCGCAGCCGGCTGGCTCGCGGGGTGCGCCTCGCCCGAGAAAGCAGGCCCGGCGCCCGCCCTGTCGCAGCCCAGGCTGACCGGCACGGAATGGCGCCTTGTCGCGTTCCAGTCATCGGACGATTCCATCGGCAAGATCAGTCCCGCGCCGGGTGAGACCTATACACTGCACCTCGATCCCAAGGGCGGCGTCGCCATGGGGCTCTCCTGCAACCGCGGCGTCGGGTCATGGAAGTCGCCCGACGCCGGCGAACAGCGCGGCAGCCTGCTGATCGGCCCCATCGCGAGTACTCGGGCGATGTGCCCGCCCTCGCGGCTGCAGCGCATCGCTGCGGACATGGAGCACGTGCGCTCCTTCGTCATCCAGGACGGCCGGCTTCATCTCAACCTCTGGCTCGACAGCGGTGACTACATCTGGGAGCCCGCGCCCTAGCAGCGGAGCTTGTCGCCGACCTGGCGCGTTGCGGTGGGGGAGGAAGTGATGCGGCCAAGACTCTTGGGGATATCGGCGGCCTTGGCGCTGTCCGCGGGCGCGGCGACGGCCGGCGAGGCGTTCGTGGGCGCCTATGCGCATGACGTCAGCGTCTTCGCTCTCGGCGGCTACGAGGACGGCGCGCAGATCTCAGCAGGCTACCGAACTGACCCGCTGCGTCCGCTCCACGTGCTGGGCAGTCCGAGCGTCTACGGCTTCGGCGCGGCGAATACCGCGGGCGGCGTGAACTATGCGGCGGCGGGGCTTTCCTGGCGGATTGGCGATCGCCTGTTCCTGCGCCCCGGGCTGGGCCTCGCGGTCCAGGACGGGGAGGTCCACAAGTTCCAGGAAGGCGACACGCTCAACCTGGGCTCGCGCGTCCTGGCCGAGCTGGAGTTGGGCCTGGGTTGGCAGATCAACCCGCGCACCTCGGTAGAGGGCTCCTTCGTCCACCTAAGTCACGGCCAACTGGCCGGTCGTCAAAACCCCGGCCTCGACGATGTCGGGCTACGGCTTTCCGTCAGGTTCTGAAGCAGCGTGGTCCTCGCTATTCCTCGTAGCTGAGCCGGTAACCGATCCCTGGCTCGGTGAGCAGCAATTCCGGGGTCGCCGGGTTGGCTTCCAGCTTCTGGCGCAGCTGGGCCATCAGCACACGGACGAACTGCGCGTCGGCGTTCGTGTCGGTTCCCCAGACGGCGGTGATGATCTGGCGGTGGGTGACCACCTGGCCTGCGTGTCCTGCCAGGATGCGCAGGAGCTGATATTCGCGCGGCGTCAGCCTGACCTCCTCGCCCTCGACCAGCACCCGCCGCGCCGGGAAATTGATTTCCAGCCCGCCGAACTGGAACTTGGGTTGCGCTGAGAAGCGGCGTTCGCGTCCGCGCAGCACCGCCCGGATCCGCGCCAGGAGCTCGCCCACTCCGACCGGCTTGTTGACGAAATCGTCGGCCCCAAGGTCCAGTGCGGCGATCTTTTCGGACTCCAGGTCCCGCGCCGACAGCACGATGATCGGGGCGTCGGACCACTCCCGGATGCGCTGGATCACCTCCTTGCCGTCCATGTCCGGCAGGCCGAGGTCAAGGATCACCACCTCGCTGGGCTCGCCCGCCAACTGAGCGAGCGCCCCTTCGCCGTTCTCAGCCGACACCACCGAGAAACCCGCGGCGGCCAGCGCCGGC
>DASXKT010000094.1:0-3558 GCA_036496685.1 Phenylobacterium sp. | reverse complement strand
CGATGAAGGTCACGGTGATCGCCGTCTCGGCGTTCATTCCGATCTATCTCAACACCCACACCGCGCTGCGGGGCATCGAAAGCCGCTATGTGGAGCTTGCAGAGACCGTGGGTCTCAGCCGGTGGGCCTTCATCCGCCAGGTGGTGCTGCCGGGCGCCCTACCGGGTTTCCTGCTTGGCCTGCGGTTCGCGGTCATGGCCGCCTGGCTGGCCCTGGTGGTGGTCGAGCAGCTGAACGCCACCAGCGGGATCGGCTACATGATCAACCTCGCCCGCACCTACGCCCAGTCCGACGTGATCGTCGTGGGCCTGGTGGTCTATGCCCTGCTGGGGCTCAGCTCCGATCTCGCAGTCCGCACGCTGGAAGCCCGGACCCTGACCTGGCGCCGGACCTTCGCGAAATGAGCCTCTCCCAGCAGCCCGTTGTGCGGGTCCGCAACCTGACCCGCCGTTTCACGCTCAAGGGCGTCTTGAACGGCGTCGATCTCGACATCCGCCAGGATGAGTTCGTCGCGCTCCTGGGCCGCTCCGGCTGCGGCAAGAGCACCCTGTTGCGCGCGCTCGCCCAGCTCGATCACGAGGCGTCCGGCGAAGGCGAGATCGTGGCGCCGGAGCGCTTGTCGGTGGTTTTCCAGGATGCCCGACTGCTGCCGTGGAAGCGGGTGCTCGACAACGTGATCCTGGGCCTCGAAGGAGGCGACGCGCGGACCCGCGGCCTTCAGGCGTTGGCGGAGGTCGAGCTACCCGGCCGCGAGAGCTCCTGGCCCTACGAGCTTTCCGGCGGCGAGCAGCAACGGGTGGCGCTCGCCCGCTCCCTCGTCCGCGAGCCGGAGCTGTTGCTGGCCGACGAGCCCTTCGGCGCCCTGGACGCGCTCACCCGCATCCGGATGCATGCGCTGTTGAAACGGCTCTCCGCTGTCCACAAACCCGCGGTCCTGCTGGTCACCCACGATGTCGACGAGGCCATCGAGCTGGCCGACCGCGTGGTGGTGATGGAGCAGGGGCGGATCGCCGCCGACCTCGCCGTCGATCTTCCGGACGACGGACCCGAGCGCAGCGTCCGCTTCGCCCAGTTGCGCCGCCAGTTGCTCGGCCGCCTCGGCGTCGAGGACAGCCTCGCCCAGCGAGACCCTGCCATCGCCTGAGCCCAGGACCGGAGACCTCGCCATGTCCGCCGCGCCCCAATCCGCTACAGCCGGAACGCCGACTCGGAGGGCCCTTGCCAGGGTGCTTCACGCCGCGCCCGCGCGCCCGGTCTGGTCGGACGCGCCGATCTCGCGCGACGTCCTCGAGCAAGTCCACGCCCTGATGAGCCTCGGTCCCACCATGGTCGACGCCTCTCCGACCCGGGTCCTGTTCCTGAACAGCCGTTTGGCGAAGGCGCGGCTCGCGCCGCTGCTGCCGGAACGCGCTCGCGATGAGGTCCTGGCGGCGCCCGCCTACGCCATCGTCGGCTACGACGTGGACTTCGCCGAACAGCTCGTGGAATTCCTGCCCCGCGTGACTTCGGTCAGGTCCTGCTTCGACGATCCTGAGATCGTGCGCCAGACGGCCGCCCGCAACGGCGCCTTGCAGGGCGCCTACCTGATCGTCGCGGCCCGCTCCCTGGGCCTGGAGGCCGCCGCCCTTCCGGAGTTCGACGAAGCCGGGGTGTCGTTCGAATTCTTCCATGCGCCCCGCGTCCGGGCGAACTTCCTGTGCAGCCTGGGCTACCCGGCTGAGCCTGCTTCGCGTCGGGCCTCCAACCGCTCTGAGCTTGGGCGCGTCGCCGATCCATAGCGTCACCTCACAGCGGGAGGAGGTTTTCTGCCGTTGCGGGAGCCGCCCGGCAGCCCGATCCTGCCGGACGATCGAATTTGATGAAGGACGGCCCCATGACCCTGAAGCTCAACGACATCGCGCCGGACTTCACCCAGGAGTCCACCGAAGGGCCGTTGCACTTCCACGAATGGCTCGACGGCAAATGGGCCGTTCTGTTCTCGCACCCGAAGGATTTCACCCCGGTCTGCACGACCGAACTCGGCGCGGTCGCAAGGCTGAAGCCGGAGTTCGACAAGCGCGGGGTGAAGGTCCTGGGCCTGTCCGTCGATCCGGTCGACAACCACGCCCGTTGGTCGGCCGACATCGCCGAGACGCAAGGGACCGCGCCCAACTTCCCGATGATCGCCGACACCGACCTGAAGGTGTCCAAGCTCTACGGCATGCTGCCGGCTGATACCGAGGGGACCTCGGAAGGGCGGACGCCGGCGAACAACGCCACGGTCCGCAACGTCTTCATCATCGGGCCCGACAAGCAGATCAAGTTGATCCTCGTCTATCCGATGACCACCGGCCGGAACTTCGACGAGATCCTGAGGGTGATCGATTCCATGCAGCTGACCGCGGCGCACAAGGTCGCTACGCCGGCCGACTGGAAACACGGCGAGGATGTGATCATCACCGCCGCGGTCAGCGATGATCAGGCCAAGGACCTGTTCCCCGGCTACACCACTGTGAAGCCCTACCTGCGCACGACCAAGCATCCCGGTTGATAGGCGCCCCCCTCGGGGCCACGGGCCGGCCGGGCGCCGAGCCTGAAGTCCGAGGCAAGGGCGCTTGCCGCGACGACACGGTTGACCTGGCCGTTGGCGCGATGAGCATGGCGCCATGGTCGAACCCTCTGTCCGCGACGTCGTCCCCGCGCACCGCTTCGATGAAGCGCGCCTCGCGGCCTGGATGGCCGCCAGCGTAGAGGGGTTTCAAGGTCCCCTGCGGGTTCAGCAGTTCCAAGGCGGCGCCTCGAACCCGACCTTTCTGCTGACCGGCGGCGACGGCCACCTCTACGTTCTGCGCAAGAAGCCGCCGGGGCAATTGCTCTCCAGCGCGCACCAGGTGGACCGCGAATACCGGGCGATGAAGGCGCTGGCCGGCCACATCCCCGTGCCGCTGATGCGCGCCCTGTGCGAGGACCCTGAGGTCATTGGCACGACCTTCTACGTGATGGACTACCTGGCCGGCCGCATCTTCCGGGACGCGACCTTGCCTGGCCTGTCGCCGGCCGAACGTGCAGCCGTCTACGACGAGCTGAACGCGACGCTCGCCAAGCTTCACGCGGTGGATTTCGAGGCCGTTGGCCTTGGCGACTACGGCCGTCCGGGAAATTATTTCGAACGCCAGGTCGCCCGCTGGACACGCCAGTATCGCGACGCGGAGTCGGAACCGATCCCGGCCATGGAGGCCCTGATCACCGAGCTACCGGGCCGGATCCCCGCGGATCAGTCGGTCTCCATCGCCGACGGCGACTATCGGCTGGAGAACGTCATGTTCCATCCCACCGAGCCCCGCCTGATTGCGGTGCTGGACTGGGAACTCTCCACCATCGGCCACCCCTTGGCCGACATTGCCTACAACGCCTTCCTCTGGCGCTCACATTCGCCGGGGTGGGGCAGCCTGGACGGCGTCGACTTCAGCGCCAGCGGGATCCCGACCGAAGAGGCATACGTCGCGGACTACTGCCGTCGCACCGGTCGCGCCGGGATCGACGACTGGCCCTTCTACATGGCCTTCGGCATCTTCCGGC
>DASXKT010000093.1:0-2409 GCA_036496685.1 Phenylobacterium sp. | reverse complement strand
CATCCGCCCCGTGCGCTTGAAAGCTGGTCTTGCCTATGTCCAGGCCAATGGTGGTAACGTCTCCCATGGACGCCTCCCTCGAGTGAAGCCAACACCTCACTCTGGCACATAGATGCCGTCGGGGGGCGTCCACCCCATCACCCCGCGCCGACGTTCCAGGGGTCCGCTTTCGGGGCCGAAGCCCAAGGCCGCGGTCGACCCCTAGGCGACCTTCACGCGGTCTGCTTTGCGAGGAGCGCCTGCACCCGGACCCGGTCCGGTGCGGACAGGTCCATCTCCGCCGCCGCCCGCCACTTGGCCTTCGCATCATCTGTCTTGCCTAGCTTTGCCAACGCCTCGCCCCACTTCAGTTGCAGGCGGCCCCACTTGGGAGCGATCCGCGCCGCTTCGGCGTACTTATCTGCCGCCGACTGAGCGTCGTCTCGCGCGGCCAAGGCCTCCCCCCACGCCTCCAGCGCATCGACGAACCGCGGCGAGAGCGCGTGGGCTTTGGATACGGCGCCGATGGCGCCGGCGACATCTCCGCGGGCCAGCTTAGCCTGGCCCCACTCCAGATGCGCGAAGGGCAACGACGGGCCCTGGCGCACGGCCTCGGCGAACCAGCGATCCGCGGCGGCGCGGTCGCCGGCGGCTTCGGCCACCCGGGCCCTGACCCGCAGGCAGAGGTAACAGTCGAGCGGCCCCAGCGCCGCGAGCGCCTGGGCCGTCGCGATATCGCCGGTCTGCGCCTCGGCGAGTGCGAGCCAGGGGCGGTAGGCCCGAGGCAAACGCGTCTCGTGCAGTTGAGAGAACAGCGGCGTATCCGCCGGAACGCTGTCCGCAAGCTGCGCCAGGGCGCGAGCGGTCGCGAGCGCGCGCGGCCAGTCGCCCGCGCCCGCTGCGGCGGCCCAGCGGGCCTCCTCGGCGAGGTTGGGCGGCAGGCCTCCGGTGACCTGCGCGAAACCCAACTGCCGCTCCGCGCCGGCCGTGTCATGCCCCGCCGCCTTCGCGACGGCGCTGTACCCGAAGGCGAGTATGTTGGATGCCCCGCCGCCGATCGCCGCTACAACCTCGTCAGGCTCGATATATTCACCCAGCAGAAACTTGGACTGAACGTGCGCGAGGGCCAGCATGCCGGCATGCCCACGGCCCTGATCCTGCGGACGCGTTTTCTGCAGGCCCCGTGCGTAGGCGAGGCCGGCCTCGTCGTGGCCGAGTTGGACGCTGGTGTTCATGGCTTCGAACCAGCCACTCCCCATGGCCGGGTCCGTCCGGATGGACAGCTGCGCCTTGGCAAGCGCCCGCACGCGATCGGGGTCGGAGAGGGACCAATAGGCATAGGCCCGTGCGCTCTCCTGGTGCGTCCGGGCGACGTGCACGAGGTGCTCGGCCGCGGCAAACATCTCCTTCTGCCGTCCAATCGTGATGAGGTAGATGAGGCCGTTTTCGGAATCGAACAGCGCAAACCCCTTCTCCGCCGCACTGTTCATCAAGGCATCGAGATCGCCGGCGGCTCCCCGTACGACGACCGGATCCTCCCCTGCGATCGCAAGGGTGATCGACACCATGCCGCCGCCGTCGTCGCGCAGGGCGGCGGTTAGCCGGCGCTCGTGGCCGAGCCAGCCGCGCAGGTAGCGCGCGAGCTCGCCCAGGGAGACGCCGGTCTGCGGGATCTCAACCTTCACGGACTCGCCGCCGTCGGCGCGGACGTCCCCGCTGTGGGTGAGGGAATTGGCGTTGGTGAAGCGCGCGAGGGCGGCGATACGGTTGGTCAAGTCGTTGCCGAGCACTTCGCCCGAGAGACCGCGGGCCGCATAGGGGGGTGGCGCTGAGAAGCCTGCCACCACCAGGCCATTGGCCCGGCTCGCGTCCCACACCATCAGTCCGAATCCGACGGCGGCGGCGACACCGGCCGCGGCGGTCAGCATCTTCAGCGCGAATCCCGCCTGCTCGCTGGCGATCTGCCACCGCCGGTGCTGCAAGTCCGCCGCGATCAGCCGTTCCTGCCCCTCCAGCACACGGGACGCCACGCCGACCGGAGCCGCGCCTGCCGCCTCCGCCTCCATGGCGATTTCAATAGGATCGCTTGTGGTCGGGGAAGCCGCGTCCCTCCGCGCGCGTCGCGGCTTCGCCGCCTTCGTAGCATCAGCCATGGCGCATCCCTAACCGGCGTAACCGCGTTATAGGATGGTTGGGGCGTCAACGGTGGCGCTTTTTCCGTGACGACATGGTGCTAGGTCCGTTTTCGACCGAGGCTGTCGTCTAATCGCGGAGAAAAACGCAAGCCCTTTCGGTGGCCTGGACTGTCCTTCGCCGGGAGCACGGTCGTCTTCGCGGTCGACACGGGGTCGCCGCATGATGGGGCTTCGCGGATGAACCTTCCTATGTGTGAAACGCACGCGACAGGCAGCTCGGCTCGACGGTGCAACA
>DASXKT010000092.1:0-6045 GCA_036496685.1 Phenylobacterium sp. | reverse complement strand
ATGGCTTCGACGAGTTCTTCGGCAATCTTTACCACCTGAACGCCGAGGAAGAACCGGAGATGGACAACTATCCGAAGCCCGGCGACCTCGGGAAACTGGACTTCAAGGCGACGTTCGGACCGCGGGGTGTGATTCACTCCTGGGCGACGGACAAGGACGACCCCACGGACGAGCCTCGCTGGGGCAAGGTCGGCAAGCAGAAGGTCCAGGACACCGGTCCGCTCAACACCAAGCGGATGGAAACCTGCGACGACGAATTCGTCGCCGAAGCCAGTCGGTTCATTCGCGATCAGCAGAAGGCGGACAAGCCGTTCTTCGTGTGGGTGAACACGACGCACATGCACTTCATCACCCACACCAAGCCGGAGAGTCGGGGCCAGGCCGGCCGATGGCAGTCGGCGTATCACGACACGATGATCGACCATGACAAAAACGTCGGCCAGCTACTCGACCTGCTGGACGAGTTGGGCATCGCCGACGACACCCTGGTTGTCTATTCGACCGACAACGGCCCCCACCGCAACAGCTGGCCAGACGGCGGCATGACCCCGTTCCGCAGCGAGAAGAACACCAATTGGGAGGGAGCCTTCCGAATCCCGCTGGTGGCCCGCTGGCCGGGCAACATCCCCGCCGGAACGACGCTTAACGGCATCGTCCAGCATCACGACTGGATGCCGACCTTCCTCGAAGCGGCCGGCGCCCTCGACGTCATCGACAAGCTGAAGAGCGGCTACACGGCCTGCGGCCGGACCTACAAGAACCACATCGATGGTGCGAGCCTGCTTGGCTACATCACCGGGAAAGAGAAGGAGAGCCCACGGAACTTCTTCTTCTACTTCTCCGACGACGGCGACGTCCTCGGTCTGCGTTACGACAACTGGAAGCTGGTCTTCATGGAGCAGCGCATGGAAGGCACTATGGGCGTCTGGGCCGAGCCCTTCGTGCGACTGCGCCTGCCCAAGATCTTCAACCTGCGAACAGACCCCTACGAGTACGCGACCATCACCTCCAACAGCTATTGGGACTGGATGATCCACAACGCCTACTTCATCTACGCGGCCCAAGCGGCGATGGCGAAGTTCACGGAGAGCATGAAGGAATTCCCGCCGGTGCAGCACCCGAACACCTTCACGGTGGACGACGCGCTGCGGAAGATGGCGGAAGGAGCCCTGGCCGGCTCCAGTTGACGATATAATCCCGGCTCGATCAGCGGCGGCGCGAGCAAACGCGCCGCCGCTTTCGTCAGAACGCCTCGCCGACCCGGAAGTAGAAGGCGCTCGAGTCCTTGCCCACCGTATAGTGGACGCTGGCGTCTGCCGGCTCAGGCGCGGGGGTAGCAGGTTCCGCCCGGTCTCCACCGGCCAGCAGCGCCGCAAAGTGTCCGAGCCGCCCCGAAAGACCGGCAATGGGGGGCAACCCTTGCCCCAGGGGTCGGACAAGCCAGGGTGGCGGCGCGCCACGCCGCCGAGACGCAGGTCCCGTTAGGGGCTCAAGACAGCCTGAGCATCCTAGGCGCCTGCAGGGCCCGCTCTCAGGTCTCCACCCGATTCAGCTCGGCCACGCGAAGGCCCACAAATTGTTGGCGGCGCCGCCTTCGAGGCGCCGTCCAGTTGCGTGGGAGTCGAGAACATGTCGGTCATGGCCAGGCCGTTCCGAGCCCTCTTGCTCGCCGTCGTCGCCAGCGTCGCGGTCACCGCCTGCGAGTCGCCGGCCGGCAATGTCTCGGTCCTGCAGTCCTCGACTGTCGCCGTTGTTCGGGGTTCCACCTACGCCTGGGCGCCGATCAGCGACCAAGCCCGCGCCGCCGCCGACCCCCGGGTCTCTAACGACATCATCCAGGAGCGTTTGCGCACCGCGGTCGATGGCGCGATGGCCGCCAGGGGCTTTCGCCGGATCGACGACCCCGCGACAGCCCAGCTCCTCGTCTCATTTCACGTAGGCCTGCAAAGCCGCACCGAGACGCAGGTCAACACCTGGGGTGGCGGCAGCCGGGGAGCCTGCGGGTTCCGCGGCTGTGTCGGGGGTTGGGGCTTCTATGGGCCGCCGCAGGTCGACGTGAGAAACATCAACTACACCCAGGGCACCCTGATCCTCGACGTGACGGATAGGGCGTCCGGGAAGCTCGCCTGGCGCGCCACATCCGACAAGCGCGTCGACAGCAGCGACGCCACCCAGGAAGGCATGAACGCCATCCTCCTCGAAATGACCAGAACACTGCCCGGCGCCACGGCGGGCTAGCGACCAGGAGCGAATTCGATGAGACGAACCCTCTGCGGCGCCTTCGCCGCCACCTTGCTGGTGACAACCGCGGGCCCGACGCTCTCGGCCTCGCCCCCGGCCACGTGGGACGACCTGACCAGGGTGCAATCCAGGAACTTGTCGGCTGTCTACCTGCTGCCCGGCGAGAACTTCTGCGCCTACAAGAGGGTGAAGTTGGATACGCCGCAGGTCGCTTTCCGGCAAAACTGGCTGCGCGACTTCAACAGGACCACTGTCGGCCTGAGCCAACGGCTCACCCAGGCCGACGCCGACAGGGTCATGGAAGAAGTCAGGACCGGGTTCGCCCAGATCCTCACCAAGGCCTATACGGACGCCGGCTTCGAGGTGGTGAACACGCCAGGCCATGACGTCCTGCAGGTCGGCACGGCCATTGCAAACCTCGCCGTGTCCGCGCCTGACCGAATGCAGGCCGGCCGGTCGCGCACCTTCGCGCGCGAAGCTGGCTCGGCCACCTTGGTGGTTGAGGCGCGGGATTCGATGACCGGAGCTGTGCTCGGCCGCGCCGTGGATAGCCGCATCGCGGGCGACACAGGGTCGGCTCTACGCAACCGGGTGACCAATCGCGCCGACTTCTCCAGGCTGTTCACGACCTGGGGCCGGGCCGCCGCCAACGGACTCACCGAGCTCCGGAACAGGTCCGGCGGGTGCCCGACACCGGCAGCCGCAAAGAAGTGACCGGTCCGCAGGCCTAGGCCCCGACGCGTCCTCGACTCATGCTTCAGCGATCAGGCGTTCTGCCTGACCGCACCTAATTCTATGGGGCGGGCGCCACCGCCTGGACGAAAAGGCCCTTCCCACGCGAGCCCAGGGTCAGGGAGCCGCCGAGCTGCATCATTCGCGCCTGCATCCCCGAGATGCCGACGCCCGGGGTGACAGCGGACGGCGCCTCGATGCCGGTTCCGTCGTCCTCCACCTCCAGGATCGCCGAGCGGTTCTTGAAGCTCAGCCGCACGTTGGCCGACTGTGCGCCGGAGTGGTTGTAGACGTTCATCAGGGCTTCCTGGGCCACGCGGAACAGCGCCAGTTCAGTCGCCGACGACAGGGCCCGAGGCGCGCCGCCGGAGGTCACCGAGATGTGAAGCCCCGTCCGGCCGCCGAAGCCTGCAGCGAACTCGGTCAGCGTCTTGTGCAATCCGCCGCCTTCCAGCCATGGCGGATGTAGGAAGAAAGACAGGTTGCGGATTTCCTTCTGCGCCTCGGCGATCGACCTGCGCGCCTCATCGAGCAAGGCCATGACGTCCGGCCCGGCGTCGACCCGCCGCTCCACCGCCCCCAGGTTCAGGCGTGCGGCGACAAGTAGCTGAGACGTCGCGTCGTGCAGTTCTCGGCCGATACGGCGGCGCTCGTTCTGCTCGGCGTTGGTCAGGGCCTGGCCTGCCTCGGCCAGGGCAGCGGCGTGCTCGCGCTCCGCAGTGACGTCGCTGGCCACGCCGATCACCCGCTGGACGGCGCCTGTCTGATCTCGGGTGAACACCCGGGTCCGGAGATTCACCCAGAGCCACCGCCCATCAGCCCCACGATGCCGGAAGGTGTCACCGGACACCGCGGCGTCCGCCGCTAGACGCTGGGCCGCGCCGAAGGCTTTGAACCTTTCCACGTCGTCCGGATGCACTCGCGCCAGGATGAACTGCGCGTCCACCACACCGGAACGCGGGAGACCCAAGCGGCGCGTCAACGGATGACGCCCGTAGCGCAACAGACCCGTCCCGAGGTCACGAATGAACACCAGGCCGCGGCTGAGCGGCCCCAGTTCGGCCAGGACGCCGTCCTCGTTGAGGTCGGCCAACGCCGGCGCTTTCAGTTCCGTGACCCCCACGAGAGCAAGCATGCCCTCCGCTAGGGCGATGGGTGTGACCTGGACCTCAATGCGAATGATCTCGCCCGTCGGGGCGTCGGCTATCCGCAGGCGGACCGGCAATCCCTCGGAAAGGCAGCGCTCGACCGCTTCGGTCATCTGGTGGCTCGCCGCGCCGCGGAACACCCTGTCGACCCGAAGTCCCTCGGCGCCGTGGTGAGGCAGCCGGAAGGCGGTGTCGAAGGCTGCGTTGGTCCGAACGATGTGAGGCGCCGGGCGTCCCGGCGCTACGACAGCCAGCGCGCTAGGCGCGCCTTCGAATATCGTTTGGTACGCACCCGTAACGGGCGCGAAGCTGCGAACCTCGCGCGCAAGTGACATGCCCCGTCCTCCCGCCACCCGGAGACGCGACACGACCTCGACACAAGGCCGTCAACCGCACGCCTCGGGCGAACAACTGGTCAAACGCTACACCCTTAGGTGTAATCCTGTCTCGGGTGAAATATGGAGGTCGCCATAAGGTGAAGTGCGATATGTAAGAATCTCCTCGGGATTTCACCCGATCGCGTTACTCGTCTGGGTTGTCACGCCAGACCCTGGATCGGCAGGGCCAGCACCCTGACTATGGCGATCGCGCATCCCGCGGCCGCCAAGGCGACCAGCACCATGCGGACTAGCCAGACCCGAAAGACCTGGCCGATCCCGGCGAAGAACAGGGCCGTCGCGCAGAAGACTGTGGCCTGCACGTAGGCGTCGGAGATCTGGTTCGCGCGCTGGCCGGACTGAAACATCGCGTCGGCCTGAGCCTCGAGCTGGGCGGCATGCTCGCGGCCGAGCGGCTTGAAGCCTCCGTCATCGAAGGGGCTCAACGGAGCCTTCGGGTTTTGCAGGGGTCGTAGAACGAGCCACGCCTCGAACGGCCCGGCCAGCTCCGGCGGGAAACGCGCCCGGAAGAATTCGGCCAGTTTCTCGTCGCCATGTGCCTGGGCATTCAGCCACTGCGTGAACAGGCCGATCTCCACGGCTTCGCGTTGGTTCGCCCTTATCGCCGCTTCTGAGGCTTCGACCCGCGTCGCGTTGGCCTGGCTGTAATGTGCGGCCTGTTCGCCGTCCCACAGCGACGCCTGGTAGGTCGACCACGAGGTCAGCAAGCCGGCTACGCCCAGCACGACGGCGGCTCCGACTTCTGCCCACTCGTGACGGTTGTTGTCCGGCGCGGTGCTCATCTCTTCCTCGGGCAACCTCGAGGACAGCACAGCCCTGACCGTGGGAGCATCCGGCATTCACCTGAGCCGTGGCGTCTCGCCGGCCCATCTCCGGGTTCGAACCGATGTCTCATCGCCGGCCGCGGCGCCAAACTCCCGTATCGTCCGTCGCAAGCTGATCCCCCTTGGCGCTGCGGACGACAGAGCCTGGGCTCCAGGCTGGCCCTGCGCCGCGCGGTGCAGGGCCGCTTTTTTGGCTGGTCATTTTTGTGGCGCGTCTGGGGCGCCGACCTGGGCCCGGCTCGGGCCGCAACCGGATCGCGCCGACGCCGCGCGACTGATCTGATGGGTCATTAAGATCGGCGGCGCTCGCGCCAGCAGCATCGCCCGTCAAAGCGCTAAGGCGTTGCCGCGGTAGTTGTCCCGCATCCGGGCCCCTCCTCCCAACTGGCCCGACGCGCGCCGCGGCGAGGGGCCGGCGATAGCCGCCGCCGGCCCCTCTGCTTTGTTGGGATCACGCGTAGAGACGTTGTGGTGCAGGCGGTCGGACTCGAACCGACACTCCATGGCAAGCGGACTTTCAGGTTGCCGGCCCGAAGCTGACGCTCCGAACGTCCGAGATGAGTGATGGGGTGGACGCCCCCCGACGGCATCTATGTGCCAGAGTGAGGTGTTGGCTTCACTCGAGGGAGGCGTCCATGGGAGACGTTACCACCATTGGCCTGGACATAGGCAAGACCAGCTTTCAAGCGCACGGGGCGGATG
>DASXKT010000091.1:0-6318 GCA_036496685.1 Phenylobacterium sp. | reverse complement strand
TCACCTGCCGCTCCTGCTGGGGTCGATCGTCGTCAACTATTTCGTCGGCGACCGTATCCAGTCAGCCGTCGCCGGTGGGCGCGAGAAGGCCGCCCGTATCTGGCTGGCCCTCGGCCTGGGCGCAGACCTGATCTTCCTGGGCTGGTTCAAATACGCGAACTTCGTGGCCGACAACATCAGCGCCCTGACCGGCACGCCGGTAGGGCTTGCGAAGATCGCCCTGCCGCTGGGGATCTCCTTCTTCACCTTCCAGAAGATGGCCTATCTGATCGACTCCTCGCGCGGCGAGGCGAAGAAGATCAGCTTCCTCGATTTCTCGCTCTTCGCAGCCTTCTTCCCCCAGCTGATCGCTGGCCCGATCGTCCACTACAAGGAGGTCGTCCCGCAGCTGCAGACGAGGCTGTTTGGCAGGCTCATCTGGCGGAACCTCCTGGTGGGTCTGGTGATCTTCGCGATCGGCCTGTTCAAGAAGACGGTCATCGCCGACACCCTGGCCAGCTACGCCAACCCGATGTTCGAGGTCGGAGCGCACGGCGGCCATTTCAGCCTGGCGAGCGGCTGGCTGGCGGCCGTCACCTTCACGTTCCAGCTCTACTTCGACTTCTCCGGCTACTCCGACATGGCGATCGGGCTTGGCCGGATGCTCGGCGTGAAGCTGCCGTTGAACTTCCACTCCCCCCTCAGATCGTCGAACATCGCCGACTATTGGCGCCGCTGGCACATGACCTTGCAGCGCTTCATCGTGGCCTACATTTTCCAGCCGCTGTCGCTGCCGCTGAACCGATGGGCGATGACGCGAGGCCTGGACGGCTGGCCGCGGTTCGCCGTGGGCGTCACCATTCCGGCCTTCGTGACCTTCGTGGCCGTGGGGATCTGGCACGGGGCCGGCTGGACGTTCGTACTGTTTGGCGTGATGCACGCCATCTACATCTGCACCAACGAAGCGTGGGGCGAGTGGCGCAAGCGCCGTCGCCGGCATTTGAAGAAGCTCGGCAGGACGCTTGCCGAATCCGGGCCGGTGCGCATGGCCTTCTTCCACGTCATCACCCTGATCGCGGTAATCTACGCCAACGTCATGTTCCGGGCGCACACCGCGGGCGACGCGGTGACGATCTGGACCGGCATGACGGGGCTCAATGGCCTCGGCCTGGACACGACCCCGGTCGGGTGGGGCCTGGGGGCGAGCCTTCTGGTCAGCACCTTCCTGGTGTTCATGACGCCCAACACCCAGCAGATCATGGGTCGCTTCGATCCCGCCCATAACTGGCGTGAATGGCGGGCCATCGCGCCCGCGCCGATCCGCTGGACGTGGAAACCAAACGCCGCCGGTCTGGTGTTCGCCGGCGTGACGCTCTTTCTCGCCATCATGTTCATCCAAAGGGGGAAGGCGATCTTCCTCTATTTCAACTTCTGACCGCCATGACCCGCCTTCACCCACTGCGGAGCCTGCTTGCCGTGCTTGGCGTGGCCTTGGCGGCCGCCGTCGTTGCGAGCCTGCTGCCTGAGAACCCCTACCAGCGCTGGCAGCTTCTCGACGGGACCATCCATGGCCGCTCCCGCTGGATCTACGAGCGCGTCCACTTCGACCCACGCCCCATCGACGTAGCGGTGGTCGGACCCTCGCGGATCGCGCGCGCCGTCGACGCCGATCGCCTGCAGGCGGCGCTGACCGAGCTCGGGACGCCCGCCAGGGTGGTCAACTTCGCCCTGCCCGAGGGCGGGCGGAACACCAACGACGTGATCACCGAAGAGATGCTCTCGGCCAAGACGCCGAAGCTGCTGATCATCGGGGTCATCGAGAAGCCGTCGCGGTTCGGGCACCCCGCCTTCAAGTACATTGCGCCCCGCAGCATGGTGGTCGACCCCGGCTACCTGGCCAACGTCAAATACCTGCAGGACCTGATCTACCTACCCTATCGGCAGATGCGGCTGTTCGCGGCGGATATCGCACCGGGCGCCGTCGGCCTCACCAAGACGTTCGATCCGAAGGCCTACGATCCCGATCCGCCGCCGCCGCTCCGGGTCAAACTGGACAACGGCATCACCCGTGACATGGCTCAGGCGGGACCGCCTGCGGAACTCGCGGAGGGCGTGAGGGTCCTGGAGGCCGGAACGCGACCGCCGATCCTGCCGCGGAGCCTGGCCGACGTGGAATTCGGCGACGACCGCCACTACGTCCGGCGCATGGTCGCGGCCGCGCAGAAGAAGGGGGTCAAGGTCGCCTTCCTCTTCCTGCCCTATTACACCGGCCCGACGACGATCCAGGAAGAGCCGCTCTACCGCCAGTACGGCCCGGTGTGGAACGCGGGCTTCCTGGCGCCGCATACCGAGCTTTATTCGGACTACGCCCACCTGACGAGCGTCGGCGCGAACCAGCTTACCGATTGGCTCGCGCCCCTGGTTTCCCGAGCAATCGCCCCCCCGGAGCACACCCAATGATCGCCGGCCGACTGCTGCATCACGTGGGGATCGTGCAGCCCACGGAGAGCGACGCCCAGGCCCTCATGAGCCTCCTGGGCCTGGAGGAGGACTATCGCGGTTTCGTGCCGCAATGGTCAGCGCTCTGCATCTTCACAAAGCCGCACGGCGGCTCGCCGATCGAGTTCGTGGTGCCGGATGGCGGACCGCTCGAACGCTTCAACAAGGGCGCCGGTGGGCTGCATCACATCGCCCTGCAGGTCCCCGATCTCGACGAGCTGGCGCGCGCCCTCGAGGACGAGGGGATGCGGCTGCTCGAGACCGAGCACGTGAAGGGCGCTGGCGACTTCCTCTGCAACTTCCTGAGCCCGATCTACACGCGCGGGATCACGATCGAGTTCGTGCAGCTCCTGAAGTAGGCCGCGCCGCACCCGAAGGTCGAACTAGCTATCGGCTGGCGTGTTCTGCGGGCGGGGCGTCTGACCAACCCGTCCGCCGGGGAAACTCAACGGATCCAGCAGCTGGCCTGCGAAGGTCGATGGTGCGGGCTCATCGACCCCGTACTCGGGTGGCCATTGCTTAGGCAGGTAGTGCGTGCCGAACAGGCGATCGACCACGGGCAGTAGGGCGGCGTAGTTGTGATCCCGGTGCTCATCGTTGGTGTGGTGCCAGTGATGGAACGCCGGCGTCGAGACCAGCCACTCCAACGGACCGAAACGCCACCGCACATTGGCATGGATGAAGAACGCCCAGACCAGGCCGACGAAGGTGACAATGGTCGGCAGCAACTGGCCGTCGCGGCTGCTGGTCGCCAAGCTGAGGGCGTAGAGCGGCGCCAGACCGCAAAGCCGCGTGAAGACGATGTCCAGCGGGTGGGCCCGGGTGTTGACCAGCCAGTCCAAGGACTCCGGGCTATGGTGCACGCGGTGGAAGCCCCAGAGGAAACGGTTCTCGTGGCTCCAACGATGGCCCCAATAGGAGCCGATCTCGGCGACCACCAGGCCGATCACGATCCTCGCCCCCAGCGGCAGGGCGGCGACGGCGTCGATATAGGCTTGCGGCGTGATCTTGGTCACCGCCGCCGCCAGCATCCCGAGCGGCACGGCCAGGATCACTGTCGGCACAAGGCCGTTCAGGAAATAGTAGGCCAGGTCGGTGGCCAGCGACCGTGAGCGGACCCGCTGCGCGTGCAGGGCGAAGAAGCGCTCTATCGGCAGGAACACCACCGTAAGGATCACCAACCAAGCCGTCAGGCTGGCGACCTTAAGCAAGTAGGGAAGCAGGTGCTGCTCGATGTGAGAAAGCATGGGTCTGCTATCGCTCCAGGGCAGCAAAAAGGGAAGCAGCTTCCGCTGCTTCCCTCTTCAGCTCGGTGACAAACCGAGCAAACGCTTACTTTGCGATCAGGCCGCGACGAGCGTCTGACGCCGACGACGGACCATCGCGCCGATGCCGCCGAAGCCGACCAGCATCATCGCCCAGGTCGACGGTTCCGGAACCGTCAGGGAGACGCCGTCCAGAAGGGCGATCGGCGGTTCGCCGTTCGGCGAGCCGATCGAGAGGAACTTCAGGGTCTGTGTCGTCGCATCGGCCTTGAACGAGACGCTCTCCGTCAGCCAGCCCGAGAAGCCTTGGCTCGGCTCATGCATGATGGCCGTGTCGTAGCTGCTGTTGCCGAAGGTCACGTGCAGCTCTTCGGTCGTCGGCAGGGTGCGGTTGACCAGCTGGGACGCCGCCCAATTGAAGGTCAGGGTATAGGTCTGGCCAACCACCAGGCCGGTAATGACCTGCGAGATCGAACCCTCGGCGAGGAGGTCGCCGTCGAGGCCGACGAAAGCACCACCATCCGGGCTCGGCGTGAAGCCGGCCCCGAAGTGAGCCCCCCCGTCGTTCCATTGGTTCGCGGCGTTGGTGTTGCCGACGAAGTAGAATTGGAGGTCGGTCGGGTTGCCGCTGCCGCCGGTCCAGCCCGTGACGGGTTGGGTGTTGTAAGGCGCGACGCTGCCGCCGAATTGCGTGCTGGCGCCCGGGCCGCTCGAGAAGCTGCCGTTCGTGACCAGGTTAACGTCCGCGTGTGCGGCGGTCGCAACGGCGAGCGCAACCGACGCGGCCATGGCAACCGAAGAAAGTGATTTGATACGCATAATGCCCCCAAATTTCAGCCGGTTCTGTCCAGTTAACGGAAGCTACACCATAGCGGAAGCTTGGCCGCAAACGATTTCCCTCCTGAGGAGAGTTCAGAACGAACCTCGCCCGTTGGGATTGCAGGGGGCCTACCGGCCGCATCCACAAGAATGTTTCGCCGGCGCTGCGAGGCGAAAATCTCGGGCTGAGGGCGGCGTCGGCGCCCACCATCGGAGGCGGAAACCCTCAGAATCGCGCACGAAAAAAGGGAAGCAGCTTGTGCTGCTTCCCTCTTCCGCCCGGCGATGGCCGCCGGGAAATACTGGCTAAATCAGGCCGTCTGGAGCGTGTGCCGACGACGGCGGATCAAGGCGCCGATTCCGCCGAAGCCGATGAGCATCATCGCCCAGGTCGCCGGTTCCGGGACCCCGCCACCCCGTGTGGTGACAGGCGGCGCCAGGACCACGTTGTCGAGCAAGGCGATCGGCGGCAGGCCGGCCGGCGACCCGACCGACAGGAAGTTCAGCACCTCCGATGTCGAACTCGCGATGAACGTGTGACTGACCGAATTCCAGCCGACGAACCCTTGGCTCGCGACATTGTCGGTCGCCGTATTGAACGAGTCCGCGCCAAAGCTGACGGCCAGGAAATCGGTGGTCGCGCCGTGGGCGGTGACCAACTGGGACGCCGCCCAGTCGAAGGTGAGCGTATAGGCTGCACCAACGGTAAGGCCGCTGATCGTCTGATGGATGCTGCCTTGCGCTAGCGGGTCGCCGTCCAGCGCCACGAAGCCGCCGCCGGTCGGGCTGGCTACGAACGTCCCCGGGTTGAAGCGTGCGAAGGGATCGCCGTACTGATTAAGGGCGCTTACCGTCGCGGCCGTGGCGTTCTGATAGTAGAATTGCAGGCCAACGCCGGTCCAGCCCGTCACAGGCTGCCCGGTGAACGGCGCCACCGGACCACCGAACTGCGTATTCACCGCCGGACCGGAGGTGAAGTCGCCGTTCGTGACAAGTTGCGCGTGAGCGGTTGTCCCGACAGCCAGAGCGATCGCCCCGGCCAACGCAACCGAAGAGAGAAGTCTCGTTCTCATGTCGAACATCCCAATTTCAGCCAGATCCAACCAGTTAATTCGAAGGTAACCATAGGCAAAACAGGTCCGCAAACGAATTCCCCTATGGTGCGAAGTTGTTGGCCCGTAATCGGAAGGGTTGAGGGTTACGTTACTGAACCGACGTCAGACGAGCGGCGGACCGAAAACAAGCTTGACCATAAGCGCAAGCTTGACGGCACATCGCGGCGTAGTTTGACCATTCTACGGCATCGGACGGGTACGGAATCTCCGGCCTCGACTACAGTTCGGATCTCACACGCCGCTCACAGACCTCCCAGCTCGGCATCGGTCCGATGGCCTCACGCCGGCAGGCCCTCACCCGGGCAATGAAGGCGTTCGCGCTGGCTTCGCTGCGCCGCTGCTCGCTTACCACGGTCCTCTGGCCGACCCAGAACAGGAGTAGGAAGGCGACGGCCACCAGGACGCCGAGAAACAGGCCTATGGCGCGGCAGACCGTCAGCAGGCGGGATTCGTGCTCGCTTGAGGTCATTACCGGACCGTCGTCCGCATACTGTGGATTTTCAGTAAGCGCGCGGATCGCGGAAGATGAGCGGGACTGTGCGCGCCAGGATGGCGAGGTCGAGGGCGGGCGACCATTCCTCGATGTAGCTGTTGTCGGCGGCCACCCGGTCGCTCATCCCGCGGGCGTCGTGGACCTCGCC
>DASXKT010000090.1:0-5609 GCA_036496685.1 Phenylobacterium sp. | reverse complement strand
GAAGCGCAGGAGCGGCACGAGCGCCGCGAACGCGTTCACCGCGACGACTAAGGCTATCCCTCCCCCTCGTGGGGAGGGACGGGCCGCCACAATTGTCCGGGCGCCTGCCGGGCCGCGCCGGCTCTCGCCTTCTCCATGAGGGAGGGCGGACATCTTTGCCAATTCGCAACGCTCCCCCTATATGCTCAAAATGAGCATTTCTCCCCGGCGGCAAATCAGTCGCTAGTGAGGATCGTAGAGAGGCGGAGCCGCCGGTGACGAAATCCTTCTATGCGATCCACAGCCACGGCTTCGTGCGCGTCGCCGCGTGCACGCCGGCGGTGGCGGTCGGCGATCCCGGATTCAACGCCGCCGAGACCCTCGCGTTGGCCAAGGAGGGCCATGCGCGCGGCGTCGACCTGATGCTGTTCCCGGAGCTTGGGCTCTCGGCCTACGCCATCGACGATCTCTTCCTGCAGGACGCCCTCCTGGCCCGCGTCGAGGCGGAGATCGCCGGCCTGGTGATCGCCAGTCAGACCCTTTCGCCGGTGCTCGTCGTCGGCGCGCCGCTGCAGCACAACGGCGCGCTCTACAACTGTGCGGTGGTGATTTCCCGCGGCAGGATCCTCGGGGTCACGCCCAAAAGTTTCCTCCCCAACTATCGGGAATTCTACGAGAATCGCTGGTTCGCGCCGGGCGCCGGCATCGCCGGCCTGACTGTGCAGCTAGCGGGCCAGAGCGCACCCTTCGGCACGGACCTGGTCTTCGAGGCGTCAGATCTCGCCGACTTCAGCTTCGCCGCCGAGATCTGCGAGGACGTCTGGTCGCCGACGCCGCCCTCGGCCCAGGCTGCGCTCGCCGGGGCCCTGATCCTCTGCAATCTCTCGGCCTCGAACATCGTGGTGGGCAAGGCCGACGAGCGCGAGTTGCTCTGCGCCTCGCAGTCGATGCGGTGCCAGGCGGCCTATCTCTATTCGGCGGCGGGCCCAGGCGAGAGCACCACGGACCTGGCATGGGACGGGCAGGCGACCGTCCACGAACTCGGGCGCAGGCTGGCCAGGACCGACAGGTTCCCAGCGAAGGCGCAGATGGCCGTGGCCGACGTCGACGTGCAGCGCCTGAGGCTCGAGCGAACGCGCACCCCCACCTTCAACAACGCCGCCATGGCGGCGGGTCGCCCGGAGACCACGTTCCGCCGGGTGCGCTTCGAGCACCAGCCGACGTTCGACGACATCGGCCTGGAGCGGCCCCTCGATCGCTTCCCCTTCGTGCCCAACGACCCGGCGCGGCTCGACCAGGACTGCTACGAGGCCTTCAACATCCAGGTCCAGGGGCTGACCCAGCGCCTGCGGGCGACCAAGTCGAAGCACCTGGTGATCGGCATCTCGGGCGGCCTGGATTCCACACATGCCCTCCTGGTGGCCGCCAAGGCGTTCGATGCGCTGGGCAAGCCGCGCGCGGACATCCTGGGCTTCACAATGCCGGGCTTCGCCACCAGCGAAGGCACCAAGTCCAACGCCTGGGCGCTGATGAAGGCGCTGGGGGTGACGGGCCAGGAGATCGACATAAAGCCGGCGGCTATGCGGCTGCTGGAGGACATCGGTCACCCCTTCGCCAAGGGGGAAAAGGTCTATGACGTGACCTTCGAGAACGTGCAGGCGGGGCTTCGCACCGACTACCTCTTCCGGTTGGCCAACCAGCATGGCGGCCTGGTGCTGGGGACCGGCGACCTCTCGGAGCTGGCGCTCGGCTGGTGCACCTACGGCGTCGGCGACCAGATGAGCCACTACAACGTCAACGGGTCGCTGGCGAAGACGCTGATCCAGCATCTGATCCGCTGGGTCGTGAAGACCGGTCAGCTCGAGGACGCAGCCTCCGAGACCCTGCTGGCGATCCTCGACACCGAGATTTCTCCCGAGCTGGTGCCGGCCGACGCATCGGGCGCCATCCAGTCGACCCAAGCCAAGGTCGGCCCCTACGAGCTGCAGGATTTCAGCCTCTACCACATCACCCGCTTCGGTCTTCGGCCCTCGAAGGTGGCGTTCCTGGCCTGGCACGCCTGGCGGGATGTGAGCCTCGGGCGCTGGCCGCCGAATTTCCCGGAAGAGGTGCGAAACGCCTATGCGTTGGAGGACATCAAGAAGTGGCTGGGCGTCTTCCTGTTCCGCTTCTTTGAGATCAGCCAGTTCAAACGGTCGGCGATGCCGAACGGCCCCAAGGTGATCTCCGGCGGAGCTCTGTCGCCGCGCGGCGACTGGCGCGCGCCCTCGGACGGGACCGCCAGGGCATGGCTCGACGAACTCGAGGCGAACGTCCCCTAGTGCGGCCCGGACGGGCGGTTCAGTCCGGCTGAGAGGTGCTCGAGGGCCGCGGCCCGCTCATCCCTCAGGCCTGGCGAGGCGCTTAGAGTGCGGCGGATCCAGTGAAGCGCAGTCGCCGCCCACGTCACCCAACCATAGGGAACTTCCTTATGGGTCTTGGACACCAGTTCCATCGTGACCTCCGCTTGCTTGCGCTCTCTGAAGGCGAAGAGTCGCGCCGCGATGGCCCAGCGACAAACGGGTTCTCCTCGTGTATCCATAAGATACCCTTATGTCAGACCCGCTTTCCAACCTGCCGCTCAGCGCTATCCGGGTCTTCGAGGCCGCTGCCCGGTTGCTCAGCTTCACGCGCGCCGCAGAGGAACTGGGGATCACCCAGGCGGCGGTGAGCTGGCAGGTGAAAGCCCTGGAGCGGCGGCTGGATCAGCCGCTGTTCCGCCGCCTCCCGCGTGAGGTCGCGCTGACGCCGGCGGGCGAGCGGCTGGGGCGTGCGGCGACCGAGGCGATCGGCCTCCTGCGGGGCGCGCTCTCCGACATTTCCGATAGCGGCGATGGTGTGCTGGCGATCAGCACCATGCAGACGATGGCCACCCAGTGGCTCGCGCCGCGGCTCGGCGGCTTTCAGCTCGCCCATCCCAAGATCGCCGTCAGGTTGGAGAGCAGCAGCCAGATTGTCGACCTGAGCCGCGACGGCTTCGATGTCGCCCTGCGCAGTGGCCAGGGGGATTGGCCGGGGCTCGACGCCGTGGCGCTGTTTCCGTCGCTGATGACCGCGCTTTGCGCACCGGCGGTGGCCGAGCAGCTGGATCGGGCGCTGGGCCCGGCGTCCGTTCTGGAGGCGCCGAGGATCGGCCTGGAATCGGAGTGGGCGCTATGGCTGGAGGCGGCGGGCGTGACCATTCCGTCGTCGACCGCGCAGTCGCCGCCGGCGCCGCGGTTCGCGGCCGAGGCTCAGACCACCGAGATCGCCGCAGCCCTGGCCGGTCAGGGGCTCGCCCTGGCCTCTCCGATCATGTTCGCGCCCGAGATCGATGCCGGACGGCTGGTGCAGCCGTTTCCGGTGACGGTGCACCTTCAGCGTCAGTTTTGGCTCGTTTATCCCAGCGAGCGGCGCAGAGCCGCGGAGGTCGCGGCCTTCCGGGATTGGCTGCTCGCCTGCGTGGAGGAGGACCCGTCGATCGCCAGGTATGCCGCCGACGGCGCTGCGGCTGCGCCCTAGACGATGCTGCTCAGCATCGAGGCCGACCCGGCCTTGGTACCTGCGCGCAGGGCGGGCACGATATCCTCGACCCGATCGACGACCGTCCAGGCATCCATGAACTCCGGCGGCGTCAGCTTGGCGTCGACGGTGTGTTGGAAGAGGGCGAAGAGCGGCGCCCAGAAGTTGTCGGGGTTGTAGAACACCACCGGCAGGGTGTGCAGGTCGAGCCGGCGCCAGGACAGCAGTTCGACCACCTCCTCGAGGGTGCCGATGCCGCCGGGCAGGATGACGAAGCCGTCCGACTCTTCGAAGAACATCTGCTTGCGCTCGTGCATGGTGGAGACGACCACGTGCTCGACCGTTTCCAGGGCGCGTTCCTTGCCGACCAGGAAGTCGGGGATGATGCCCAACACCTTGCCGCCCGCATCGTGCGCGGCGCGCGCGGTGGCCCCCATCAGGCCCACGCCGCCGCCGCCATAGACCAGCCTAAGGCCCGCCGCGGCCAGCGCGCGGCCCAGTTCCGAGGCGGCGCGCAGATAGGCGGGGTCCGCGGCCTCGGACGAGCCGCAGAACACGCACACTGATTGCAGCCCGTTGGGCGCAGGCCTCATAGATCGATACTCCAGCGGATGTCGGCGCGCTTGCGAGAGCGCGGCGAAAGCCCGATTAGCTATGGTCCGGGTTAAGGAGTTTCAACCAAACCGTGGTTCCCGCGAAGCCCTCTGTCGCATTCGTCGCACTGGCCGCCCTGCTGTTGCTGGGCGCCTGCAACGTCAAGCCGATGGCCAAGGCCGGCGGCGACGCCGGGGCAGCCGAGGACCCGGGATATATTGCTCCACCGATGCCTGACGGGTTGCACGCCGTCGGCGCCGGCTGGCGGCTCTTAGGCTCTGCGCCGCCAGAGGCCCAGGTGCGCCTCGCCACGCCGCAGGGGGAAGCCTTGAGCGCTGTTGCCGACGGGCAAGGCCGCTGGGCCATTGCGCTCGGTCCTTCCTCGGATGCGCGGATTTTCGGCCTCTCGGCGACGATCAAGGGCCGCCAGATCCAGTCCGAAGGCTATCTGGTGGTGGCCCCTACCGGGGAGGCGGCGGTGTTGCGCGCGGGCGCGGGCGCGCGGCGGATCGATGCCGGGCGCAGCGCCGGCCTGCGGGCCATCGACTTCGACCGTGGCGGTGGGTTGCAGCTCACCGCGGCGGGCCCGCCCGGCGCGACCCTGATCATCCGGCTCGACGGCCGCCAGGTCGCAGAGGGGCGGACCGACGCTTCAGGGCATTACGAGGTGAGCGTTCCCCCGGCAGGGGCGCAGGCCCACATTTCGACCGGCGCGCACGAGGCGCAGGTGTTCGGGGACGGCATCGCGGACACGGTGAGCTTCCAGGTCACGCCGGCGGAGCCCCTTGCAGAGGGGCCGCTGCGTAGCCAGTTGACCCCCGCCGGCCCAAGGGTCGACTGGATGACGCCCGGTGGCGGCGTGCAATCCACGATCTTGATTCATTAGACGGAGCAAAGGTTGGCCTTCGCGCACCCCGGAATGACGCGCCGCGTTGGCGGTGGCGACGTCACGCCGGCCGATACCAGGTTCAGTTTCTGGGGTTCGCTGGCCGACCTTGGCCGACTGGTGATGCGCTCAGGCGCGCCGCAGTTGCGGCTGCGGATCGGCGTCGCCCTGGTGCTGGTCTTTGTCGGCAAGCTGGCCGGCGTCATCGCCCCGGTCATGCTGGGCGATGCGATCAACACCCTGCGACCGGTCGCCGAGGGCGGGGTGGCGGTCGGGCCCACCTTTCTCGTCCTGGTGGCGGCCTTCGCAACCCTTCGCCTGGTGGCGGCGTGCGCGCCCTATGCGCGCGATGCGATCTTCACCCGCGTGTCCCAGTCGACAATGGCCAAGGCGGCGGTGGAGACCTTCGCCCACGCCTTGGGGCTGTCGCTCGACTTCCACCAGACGAAGCAGACGGGAACTCTGACGCGGATCATCGACCGCGGCTCGCGCTCGACCGATTTCCTGATCCGCAGCCTGATCTTCAACCTGGGCCCGACGGCCGTCGAGCTGATCATGGCCATGGTCGTGATGGTCGTGCGGCTGAACTGGATGTTCGCGATCACGGCGC
>DASXKT010000089.1:0-2902 GCA_036496685.1 Phenylobacterium sp. | reverse complement strand
CGACAGGCCAGCGGCGCCTTGAGCTCGAACCCGGCGAAGCTGCTCTGGCGGGTCAAGGTGAGCGTGCAGGCGATCTTGCCCCCCACCTCGCTCAGGCGCCAGTCACCGGCCGCCCGCGATGCGGCGGGCTCGACGGACGCGAACGAGGCGCTCGCGGCGAAGCACATCAGAGCCGTGAGGGCCAGTCCGCGCATGGCGCTCCATTCGACCCCCCGACGCAAAGCTTAGCGCCTTTGGGCAGGAACGCAAAACGATGGTGCGCGGAGGGTCAGCTGCGGTCGATGATCGCCGTCAGCGTGAGCGCGTTGTGGTTCGCTTCGTCTGTCAGGCGACGCGAAAGCTCGCGGGCGCCGACGGGGTAGATTTCACCACCCTCGGCGACCTCGCTGGACAACCGCGACACCTCGGCTAGTGCGGCGGCGAGCATCTCTATGTGCTCCCGCGCCAGCGTCTTGGCCTCGTGTTGCAGCCGCCGGATCCGATCGGCCGGAGATTCCGGTTCGCCGGACGAAGGGAAGACGACAAGATGACTTGCGGACATGACCAGCCAATCCCGGTTACGGTCAGTAGGGTCCGGGGCGCGACAGCCGCGTCTCGCTCCGCCTCACATCTAACACTCAATCCGCGACTTGAGCCCGGGTTCCCCGCGTTATGGTAGAGTTTCTTTGCAGCGTGGCGATTCCGCCACTGGGTTTCCACTGACGTCTTCGCTCAGGGTAAGCGCGCCGGTCCGACGATTTACTTCGATGCCGCAGACCGCTAGTGACCCGCCCATGCTGCGGACCAGCCAAGGTTGCCCGACGAACTCGAACGCCCGCTTTGCGGGGCGGGGTATCGTCGTGCGCGCGATCTAGCAGCGACCATCCCAGAGCCCCGCCGAACGGTGGGGCGCTGGCGCAATCCTCAGGTCCCTTCCGTCCGGCTCTCACCCAAGAGAGTCCCGACATGACCACCGAAGACCACAGACCCTTCCCGGAGCATCTGAAGATGCCCGCCACGCCGGTGCTGGAGACCGAGCGCCTGATCCTGCGCCCGCCGCGCGAGGGCGACGTCCCGGAGACCCAGCGGCGCTTCCCGCAATGGGACGTGGTGCGCTGGCTGCACGCCGAGGTCCCGTGGCCCTACCCCGCCGACGGCGCGGCGCAGCACTGGCAGCGGATGCGCGGCGAGATGGAGCGTCGCGAGAAGTCGCACTGGGCGATTATGCTGAAGGGCGGCGACGACCACCTGATCGGCCTGATCGTGCTCTGGGCCGACGATGGCGAGACCCGCGATCAGCGCGGCTTCTGGCTGGATCCCGCTTTCTGGGGACAGGGCCTGATGACCGAAGCGGCGAACCGGGTGACCGACTACGCGCTGGTCGAACTCGGCTGGCCGCACCTGTGGCTGAACAACGCGGAAGCCAACGTCGCCTCGCACCGGGTGAAGGAGAAGCAGGGCGCCACGGTCATCGACCGCACCGCACGCGACTACGTCTCAGGGCCTGGGACGAAGGTCACCTGGCTGCTGACGCGTGAGGCGTGGCTGGCCGGGACACGCTGACGTTGTCCCTCCCCATCGTGGGGAGGGAAGGCGGCGAAGCCGCGAGGGTGGGGCTGTCAGACGCTTGTGCGGCGGGTGGGGATTTCCCCAGACTCCCCCACCCTGCGGCGTCGTGCGCCGCTGTCCCTCCCCATGAAGGGGAGGGAGGAGACAGAAGACTGCTACCGATCCCCGTCGGTAATGTCGGCGATGCGGCCGTCGATCAGTTCGCCGCCGGCGGTGGAGACGATCTCGCCGGCGTCCTTGACCCCGCGCTTGGCCTGGTGGTGCTCGGTCACTTCCGGCTTCGGCGTTTCGGGCGCGGCTTCGGGGGTTTTCGGATCGGACATGGGAGACTCCCGCTGACTTGTTCGGCCGCAAGGATCGCACGGCGGCGACCGAGAGTCAGCCCACTCGGCGGAAGTTCGCCGAACCGCGTGTGAGGAAGCCTCGTTCTGAAGACCACTTGACAGTCAGGATTAAAAATATCAATGTCTAAATTAAGAAAATTGATCAGAGTCGAATGCCTCACCCCGAACCCAGCGACTGGCAGGAACTCACCCGGCTCACCGACGGCCAGCCGTTCGTCGTCGAGCGGGTGCGGCTGATCGGCAAGGAGATCGCCATCGAGGGCGCGTTCTCGCCGCCTCAGCTGGTCAGGCTCACGGCCGAGGATCAGGTGTTCGTCGCCGCCTTCGTGCGCAGCCACGGCTCGATCAAGGACATGGAGCAGATGTTCGGGGTCAGCTACCCGACCATCAAGGCCCGCCTGAACCGCATCGCGGCCAGTCTCGAGTTCATCGACGAGAGCCCGGCTCCGGCCCGATCCGAGGTGCGGACCGAGGTGCTCGACCGCCTGGCGCGGGGCGAGATCACCGCCGAGGACGCCATCACCGCCCTGGGGGAAGCCAGATGACTCAAGCCCGAGCCGCCTTCCAATCGCAGCTGCGCCAGGCGGTGCGTGACGCCCACGCGCCGCGGCCGACGCCCGCGACCTGGCAAGGCGGGGCGCCTGGACGTCCGCGGCGCGTCGCGATCCGTCTCTGGCTGCCGCTGACGCCGCTGTGGCTGATCCTCGCGCCGTTCGCGCTGCTGGCCGCGCCGCTGTTGCTGGCCGCCCCGCAGATGCGCGGCGTTCGCCCCGTCCGCGCCGCGCTCGCCGTCGGCGCCGCCCTCATCGCTCTTTCCGGAACCGTGGTCGACGTCGACACGCCGGACGCCCTCGTCAGTCTCCGGATCCTCTAGGAGTTCATCGCCATGAACGAAGACCGCAAGCGCATCCTCGCCATGCTCGGCGATGGCAAGATAACCGCCGACGAGGCGGAGCGGCTGCTGGACGCCATGGGCCGCGACCCGGCCCCGCGCCTGGGCTCGACCGGCA
>DASXKT010000088.1:0-8251 GCA_036496685.1 Phenylobacterium sp. | reverse complement strand
ATGCAGGAGAGCGTGCGGCAGATGCGGGGTATCGCGCCGGCCCAGGTGCCAGGCGCCAAGATCAGCGTCAGCCACGGCGTCGGCGGCATGTTCGCAGCCTCCGGCACGATCATCTTCTCCAACGAGGCGCCCTAAATCGATCGGGCTCGATGTTGCACTGAGCGCGTGGCAAGGCCGGAGCTGGGCCGTGCGTTCCGTCTGGCCGTGCTATACCGCTTCTAGTGAGCGCGCTTGGACAGCTGAAACGTTTGGGCGCGGCTGCCTCGGCAGCCGCGCTTCTTCTCGCCGCTACAGCATCGGCGGCGGGCCCTACCCCCGACCTGACCCTGACCGGGGCGTTGACCCGGGCCGACCACCAGACCTATCGCGAAGTCCCCTTCCGGGTGCCGGCTGGCACGACCCGGTTGACCATCGAGTTCGACTACACCGGCCGGGATCAGAAGTCGGTCATCGACCTTGGCGTCCGCGACCCGGAGCGGCTCCGGGGCTGGAGCGGCGGCAACAAGCAGAGCTTCACGATCTCCGACGCTGACGCCACGCCGTCCTATCTGCCCGGGCCGTTGCCGGCGGGCGTCTGGAAGCTGGTGCTGGGCGTGCCGAACCTGCGGGCCGGCGCGGAGGCCCACTTCACGGCCCGGGTATTCTTCGAGCACGGCAGAACCTTCGCCGGCTTCGCCGCCGCGCCGATCAAGGCGGGGCCCGGCTGGTACCGCGGCGACCTGCACATGCATACCGCCCACTCGGACGGCTCCTGCGCTTCGAACCGCGGCGCCCGCGTGCCCTGCCCGGTGTTCAAGACGCTCGAGGCCGCCCATACGCGAGGCCTCGATTTCATTGCCGTCACCGACCACAACGCCACTGCCCAGAACCAAGCGTTGCGGGAACTCGCCCCCTATTTCGATGACCTGCTGCTGATCCCCGGGCGCGAGATCACCACCTTCCAGGGCCACGCCAACATCTTCGGCCCCACCGCCGCCATCGACTTCCAGCTGGGCTCTCCCCGCGCCCCGACTTTGAGCGCCATCCAGGCCGAGAGCGAGAAGGCCGGCGGCCTGTTCTCGATCAACCATCCGGGCCTGCCGTCCGGCGAGGCCTGCATGGGCTGCGGCTGGAGCGTGAAGGACACCGACTTCGGCCGGGTCCAGGCGATCGAGGCCGTCAACGGCGGACGCGCCGACCCGCCGCTTTCCGGCGTCCCGTTCTGGGAAGCGAGGCTGAACGCCGGCTTACGGATCACCGCCGTCGGCGGCTCCGACAACCACGACGCCACGCTCGACGCGTCCAAGCCATCGGCGGTGGGCTATCCGACGACCGTGGTCCACGCCGCGGAGCTCACCCAGCCGGCCATCCTCGCAGCGATCCGTGCCGGGCACGTCTTTGTCGACACCACCGGCAGCCGCGACCGCACCCTGGATGTCACCGCAGCATCCGCCGGTCGCGCTGCCGAGATGGGAGACGCCCTGGCCGCCCCGGCGGGCGCGCCGATCCGCGTCACCATCCACGTGACCCACGCGGCCGGAGGCAGCCTTAGCCTAGTCGGAGACGGTCCCAAGCCCAAGCTGGCCGACGCGACGCTACCCGGCGACGATGAGACCCGCAGTTTCGAAGTGGCTAGCGACGGCCGGCGTCACTGGCTGAGGGTCGACGTGCGCGGTCCCGACGGCAGACTTTGGCTGCTCGGCAACCCGATCTACCTGAACGCGCCTTAAGCGACGGCGCTGTCGGCGCCCTCGTCGGCGTCCGGGGCGGGGCCGATCGCGGTCATGATGCTTTCGATCAGCGCCTGGGCGTGGATCGGCTTGGAGAGGTGCAGGTCGGCGCCCGCGTCCTGGCTGGAGCGGATGTGCTCGTCGAGCGCATTGGCGGTCAGCATGATCACCGGCGTCCGAGGCAGCCCCGCTTCACGCTCGTAGGCGCGCAGCATGGCGGTCGCGGATAGCCCGTCCAGTTCCGGCATTTGCATATCCATCAGGACGACGTCGAACCGTTCGGCTTTCAAGAGGTCGAGCGCCTGACGGCCGTTTTCGACGATCGTCGGGGCGACGCCCACAGACTCCAGGATCAGTTCGACGACCTTCTGGTTAGTCGGATGGTCCTCAGCGACCAGCACGCGGCAGCCGGCGATATCCAGCGGCTCGGCGGCGCCGGGCCCGTCGTCGCTCACCTCGCCCTGCAGCCGCTTGAGCGGCAGATAGACCGAGAAGGTCGACCCACGGCCCGGCGTCGACTGGACGACGATGCGACCGCTCATCAGCTCGACCAGCGAGCGGCTGATCGCCAGCCCGAGGCCGGTGCCGCCGAACCGGCGGCGGATCGAGGCGTCGGCCTGTTCGAAGCGGCGGAACAGCCGCGCGCCAGTCTCTTCGTCGAAGCCGATGCCGGTGTCGGAGACCCGGAAGCGGATCTCCTCGCCCTGGACGGTCACCTCCAGCACCACCTCGCCGACCTCGGTGAACTTCACCGCGTTCGACAGCAGGTTCGACAGCACCTGGGTGATGCGCACGGTGTCGCCGGAGAAGCGGCCCTGAGCGTCCGGCGCCACGGTCCAGCGGAACGTCAGGTTCTTGCTCCGCGCCGAGGCGCTGTGTAGCTCAGCGATGCCGCCCACCAACCGCTCCATGCCGAAGTCGTCGCGGGTGAGGGTGATCTCGCCGGCTTCGATCTTCGAGAAGTCGAGGATGTCGGTCAGCACGCGTTCCAGCAGCCGGCCGGACGATACGATCAGCTCGGCGAGTTCCCGGCCCTTCGGCGTGGTCTGCTGGCCGGCCAGGGTCTCGGAGATCGCGATCACCCCGTTCAGCGGCGTACGCAGCTCGTGGCTCATATTGGCGAGGAAGCGCGACTTCTCGGCGTTGGCCCTCTCCAGCTGGGAGGTGCGCTCGCTGACGCGGTCTTCCAGCGAGGCCATGACGGCTTCGGTCTTCTCGCGCTCGGTGCGCAGCGCCGTCGCCAGCACGCCGATCTCATCATTGCGGCGTTCGACATCGCGCACGTCGGGACGCTCGGCAAGCCCGAAGGCGTCCGGCTCGCAGGAGGCCGCCAGCCGCTCCACCGGCCGCACGATGCTGCCCCTCGCCAGCAACACCACCGCCAGCGCCTGGATCGCCGAGGCGACGCCGCCGATCAGCAGCACCCAAGCGGCTGAGCGCAGGGCCGAGGCCATCATCTCGGCCTTCGGATAGGTGAGCAGCAGATACCAGTTGGGACCGTTGAGCCGGCCGAAGGCGACGATCTGGCGGCCATCCGGGCTGTCGATCACGCCGTTCTCACGCCCATCCTTGCCGATCCGCGCGACCAGCTGGCTGAGGCTGAATTTCTTCTCGTACTGCGCAAGCGTGGCTTCCGGCGCCGTGGCTCGGTCGGTGAAGCCCGGATAGGCGATCAGCTCGCCCTTCGAGGTGACGATCATCGGCGAGGCGCCCGAGGGGGTGTCCTTCACCGCGTTCAGGAAGAAGTGCGTCAGGCCCATGGACGAGCCGAAGGCGCCGACGTAGCGGCCGTCCACGTAGGCCGGCGTCAGGCAGGCCGTGGACAGGCGCTTTCCGACCGTGTCCTGCACCAGCCGCTGCAGGTTGGTGCAGCGCGTCGCGCGGGTGGGGTCGTTCTCCGGCAAGGTGATCTGCGCCATCTCTTCCTTCTCGACGGAGAAGTCGGCGGGCGCGTCATGCCGATAGTACGTCAGGTGGTCCGGCCGATCGGGGCCGTACATCACCAGACGCGCCGGCTTGGGCGTGAAGAAATAGAGGTTGTCGTAGTCTCGACGGGCCGCCGGCCCGAGGTCGGAGATCAGGGCGAATGCGGCGACGAACGCGCGCATTTCGTCCGGCGCGATCGCCTTGGCGCCGCCGAGGTAGGCGCCCATGCCGTAGGTGAAGTCGCCGTTGATCACAGCGCCGTCGAAATAGCGGTCGCGGCTGCGGCGGGTGCCGTCGGCCTGGGCGGGGAAATAGTCGTTCGCGAGCCGTGTGGCGTCGGCGTCGGTGAGGTGACCCATCCGTCGCGCAAGCTCTTCCCCCGCCGCCTTGTGCAGGGCCGACAGGTTGGAGAACTGGCGGTCCACGTTGCTGCTGCGTTCGCGGACGTAGTCGGTGAGGTAGCCGATCTGGCGGCTGGACAGTTCGCGCTCGAACACCACGAACGCGCCGAGGGTGCCGAGCACCGTCATCACCAGCGACATCAGGCCGACGCTGAGCAGGAACCGACGCGAAAGCGATTTCATTGAACGACGGACTCCGCTTGCCGACGAAGCTTAGCCATTGATCCTTGCGGTCAAGTTTACGCAGGGTAGCGCCTTGGTCCGCCCCGGGGCGAGGCTAGCGGTCGATCTTCGTCGCCAGCACGATTGAGGAATTGGTCCGCTCCACTCCTCGCAGGGAGCCGATCTCGTCGATCAGGGCGTCCATGTCCGCGACATTGGGCGCCTCGACGGCGGCGATCATATCGAAGGGGCCGCTCACCGACTGCAGCTTGCGTACGCCGGCCATGCTCTTCAGCGCGGCGGTGACTGCGGCCGCCTGCTTGGGCTCTACGGTCAGCATGACGAACGCATGGATCAGCGTCGCCTCGCGGGCCTCCGACAGCCTCACCGCATAGCCCGCGATCACCCCGGTGCGCTCCAGCCGCGCGAGCCGGCTCTGCACCGTGGTCCGCGACAGGCCGAGCGCCCGGGCAAGCTCCGCCACCGGCTCCCTGGCGTTGTCCCGCAGGCGCGCGAGCAGATGGCCGTCCAGGTCATCCATGGGATGGGTTCGTCATTTCGCCCAATGTCATCGACAATTCGCCTAAAACATACCCGAATAACGACGACTTGCCAATTGAAACCGGCGGGGAAGGAAATCATCTTTCGGGCGGACACGCCTTTGGGGGAGTTGAGATATGCGCAAAGCCGCGGTGGTTGGAGCCGGCAAGATCGGCTCGACGGTCGCGAGCCTGCTGGCAGGCTCCGGCGACTATGAGGTGCTGGTCATCGACCAGAGCGCCGAGGCGCTCGCCGAGACAGCTCCGCCAGCCCGCACGCACGTCATGGCGATCAACGATCCGGCCAGCCTCGCCCAGGCGCTCGCTGGTTGCTTCGCCGTGGTCAACGCCGCGCCCTACCACCTGACCGCTGTGGTCGCCGAAGCCGCCAAGGCGGCCGGCGCGCACTACCTCGACCTCACCGAGGACGTGGCGGCGAGCCGCGTGGTCCGTGAACTCGCCAAGGACTCCGAGACCGCCTTCATCCCCCAGTGCGGCCTCGCGCCCGGTTTCATCACCATCGCCGCCTGGGACCTGTGCAAGAGTTTTGACGAGTTGCACGACGTTCGCCTGCGGGTGGGCGCCCTGCCGCGCTACCCGTCGAACGCCCTGAACTACAACCTCACCTGGTCGACGGATGGCGTGATCAACGAATATTGCGAACCCTGCGAGGCGATCGTCGAGGGCCGCCTACGCGAGGTCCCGGCGCTGGAGGAATGCGAGGAGTTCGCCCTCGACGGCGTCACGTACGAGGCCTTCAACACCTCCGGCGGCCTGGGCACGCTCTGTCAGACGCTCGAGGGCAGGGTTCGCAACCTCAACTATCGCACCATCCGTTATCCGGGCCACGCGGCGATCATGAAGGCGCTGCTGAACGACCTCGGCCTGCGCAACCGCCGCGCTCTGCTGAAGGATATCCTGGAGAATGCCGTCCCCGCCACCTTGCAGGACGTGGTCATCATCTTCGTGACCGTCAGTGGACTGAAGGACGGGCGGTTGATGCAGGAGACCTACGTCAACAAGGTCTTCTCGCAGGCTGTCGGCGGCCAGATGAAGAGCGCCATCCAGCTCACGACCGCCGGCGCGGTCTGCGCAGCGCTGGACCTCCTGGCCGAGGGGCGGCTTCCGAGCCATGGCTTCATCCGCCAGGAGGACGTTCCGCTCGCCGATGTGCTGGCGAACCGGTTCGGACGCTCTACGTTCCCGCGCATCAGGCCCTGCGCGCCGCCGAGTAGACCATCATGACCGTACAGACAAAGATCGGCTCCGCCGCAGCCGAAGCCGCCGAGGTGCTGAGCCGCCTGGGCGTCCCCGAAGCGCAGTGGACCGGCGGCGCCCGCCCCGCCCGCTCCCCCGTCACGGGCGAGGTCATGGCCCAGGTCCACGACGCCTCGCCCGCAGCGGTGGCCAAGACGATCGAAGCCGCGCACGACGCCTTTCTCACCTGGCGCAACACCCCGGCCCCCCGCCGCGGCGAACTGGTGCGCCTGCTCGGCGAAGAACTGCGCGCCGCCAAGGCCGATCTCGCGCGCCTCGTCACCCTGGAGGCCGGCAAGATCGTCTCCGAGGCCAATGGCGAAGTGCAGGAGATGATCGACATCTGCGACTACGCCACCGGCCTTTCGCGTCAGCTCTTCGGCCTCACCCTGGCCACCGAGCGGCCCGAACACCGGATGATGGAGACCTGGCACCCGCTGGGCGTGGTCGGCGTGATCTCGGCCTTCAACTTTCCCGTCGCGGTCTGGTCCTGGAATGCGGCCCTGGCCCTGGTCTGCGGCGACGCCGTGGTCTGGAAGCCGTCGGAGAAGACCCCGCTCACCGCGCTGGCGGTCCAGGCGCTGTTCGACCGGGCCGCCGCGAAGTTCGGCGACGCGCCCGCCGGCCTCTCCTCGGTTGTTATCGGCGGCCGCGAGGTGGGTGAGGCTCTTGTCGACCATCCCAGGGTCCCGCTGGTCTCAGCCACCGGCTCCACGGCCATGGGTCGCGCCGTCGCGCCGCGCCTCGCCGCCCGCTTCGCCCGCGCCCTGCTGGAGCTCGGCGGCAACAACGCCGCCATCGTGGCGCCGACCGCCGACCTCGACCTGACCCTCCGCGGCGTGGCCTTCGCCGCCATGGGCACTGCCGGCCAGCGCTGCACGACGCTCCGGCGGCTCTTCGTGCACGACACCCTTTACGATGCGTTCCTGCCCCGTCTGAAGGCGGCCTACGGCTCCGTGCCGGTGGGCGATCCGCGCCAAGCCCGAACCCTGGTCGGCCCGCTGATCGACGCCGCCGCCTTTGCCGGCCAGCAGAAGGCCCTGGCCGACGCCCGCGCGGCCGGTGGCCAGGTCACCGGCGGTCAACGCGTCGAGGTCCCTGCATCTCCGGACGCCGCCTACGTCCGCCCGGCGCTCGTTGAGATGCCGGAACAGGCCGAGATCGTGCGCCGCGAGACCTTCGCCCCGATCCTCTACGTCATGCGCTATTCGGACCTCGCCGAGGCGATCCGCCTGCAGAACGACGTACCCCAGGGGCTCTCGTCCTCGATCTTCACCAACGACATCCGCGAGGCCGAACTCTTCACCTCGGCCCGGGGCTCCGACTGCGGCATCGCCAACGTCAACATCGGCCCCTCGGGCGCCGAGATCGGCGGGGCGTTCGGCGGCGAGAAGGAGACCGGCGGCGGCCGCGAGGCCGGTTCCGACAGCTGGAAGGCCTACATGCGCCGCGCCACCAACACCGTGAACTACGGCCGCACCCTGCCGCTGGCCCAGGGCGTGGAGTTCGACGTCTAGGGCGGCGAACGCGACGCCCCGGGCTCCCACGTGGCATAACACCGCTATCCCTGCTATCGGACGGGGCGGCCTTGAGCATGGCCCCGCCAATCGCACGGAGACGCCCGATGACCGTCGACACGCTGGCCTGGCCGACAAAGACCCGCGAATTCAGCAATTTCCTCATGGATTCGACCCGCTGGAACGGCTTCGAATTCCGCGACGACGACATCGTCATCTCGACCTTCTCGAAGACCGGCACCACGCTGGTGCAGCAGATGGTCTCGCAGCTGGTCCTCGACGGCGACCCCACGGTCTACGGACAGGCGGAGTCTCCTTGGCTGGACTTCCGGCTCACGCCTGACGCGGTCGAGCGGGCGAAGGCGCAGACGCACCGCCGGTTCATGAAGACCCACCTGCCGCTGAACGCCTTGGTGTTCTCGCCAAAGGCCAAATACATCTACATCGGCCGCGACGCCCGCGACATCCTGTGGAGCCTGCATCATCACATGATGAGCATGACACCTGAGGCGCGGGCAGCCTTCGCCAGGCTCGGTGAAGGCATACCCCAACCGCCCCCGCCGGATCCGGATGTTCGAGCCTTTTACAACGGCTACCTCGACCACCCGATGCCCGACACCCTCTGGTCGCACGTCCAGGGCTGGTGGGACGTCAGGGATCTGCCCAACGTCCTGCTGCTGCACTACGCCGACCTGATCGCCGACATTCCCGGCCAACTGCGCCGCATCGCAGCTTTCCTC
>DASXKT010000087.1:0-6442 GCA_036496685.1 Phenylobacterium sp. | reverse complement strand
CGCTGACGTCCTTGGTCTTGCCCAGCAGGTGGTCGACCAGCCGGCCACGCCCGAACCGCCCCGCCAGCCGGTGTGCGGCTGAGAGCGCCTTCTGGGCCGCCTCGGTGGCGTCGGAGAGGTCGACCTGGCCGGTGCAGAGGTCGCACTGGCCGCAGGCTTCCACACCCTCCTCGCCGAAGTAGCGGCGCACGGTGGCCGCGCGGCAGCCGGTCCCGTCGAGCAGGGCGTAGAGCTGGCGGACCTTGCCCAGCTGCACCTGCTTGACCGCGCCATCCATCTCCCGCTCGCCGATCCGGCGCAGGGCCCAGCTCATGTCGGCCGCGCCATAGAGGGTGATGCCCTCGGCCAGGTCGCCGTCGCGCCCGGCGCGGCCGATCTCCTGCCAATAGGCCTCGATGGACGCGGGCGGATCGGCATGGATCACGAAGCGGACGTCCGGCTTATCGACCCCCATGCCGAAGGCGATGGTGGCCACCATGACCGCCGCGTCAGCCTGCAGGAACTGCTCCAGCCGGTCGGTTCGCACCTGGCGGTCCAGGCCGGCGTGATAGGCCAGCGCCGGAACGCCGGCGTCGCGCAGCGCCTGGGCGATGGTCTCGGTCTTGTCGCGTGATCCGGCATAGACCACGCCGGAACGATCAGGCCGCGCGGTGACCAGCTCGACGACCCGCTTTTGGGCGCCGCCGCGCTTGCGCTCTGCTGACAGCACCAGTTCCGGCCGCGCGAAGCTGGCCACGAACTCGGGCGAATTCTCCAGCCGCAGTTCGGCGCGGATGTCCTCGCGGGTCCGCGCGTCGGCCGTGGCGGTGACCGCCAGTCGCGGGACCTTGGGGAAGAGGTCGGCAAGCCGCCCCAGCATCCGGTATTCCGGCCTGAAGTCGTGTCCCCACTGGCTGACGCAGTGGGCCTCGTCGATGGCGATCAGCGCCAGCGGCGTGCGCGACAGGCGCTCCAGCATCCAGGACTGCATCAGCCCTTCCGGCGAGGTGTAGAGCAGGTCGAGCTCGCCGGCCTCGATCCGCCGCCAAGTCTCGGCCTTCTCGCTGGGGTCGATGTTGGAATCCAGCCTGGCCGCCGCGACGCCCGATTGCTGCAGTCCCGCCACCTGGTCGGCCATCAGGGCGATCAGCGGCGAGACTACCAGGCCCAGGCCGGGTCGGATAAGGCTCGGGATCTGGTAGCACAGGCTCTTGCCGCCCCCGGTCGGCAGCACCGCCATGGCGCTCCGCCCTTCCAGCACCTCGGCGATGACGTCGCCCTGCATGCCCCGGAACTCGGCGTGGCCAAAGGTGCGCCGCAGGATCTCACGCGCTTCGTGCAAGGGATCGGACGCGAGCTCGGCGACAGCGGATGGCATCCAGTGGTTATGGGGGCGAATCGCTCGGATTGCGATGCGGCCGACTACGCCTGTTTGACCGTCTTGTTCTGGAAGCCCGCGATCCGCTCGGCCATGTCGGGCCCGCGCCCGGCGCCGCGGAAGACTTCGTGGGCCAGGCCCTCCGACTGAGTCAGGCCGTCGGTCTCGATCAGCAGGCGTTTGTTCGCCCGATGGCTGAACCAGGAGTTGGCGAGGATCTGGTCGGCCAAGGCCTCCAGCCGCGTCTCGAACTCCGTGTCGGGCACACAGATGTCGGCAAGGCCGATCTCCGCCGCCTCGCGCCCGCCGACCGTCCGGCAGGTAAGCATCAGCTCTCGCGCCCGATAGGTTCCGACCCGGCGCGGCAGGCGCTGGCTCATGCCCCAGACCGGGGTCAGCGCCCACTTGGCGTGGGTGTCGGCCAGCTTCGCCCCTTCGGCGGCAAAGAGGACGTCGCCGGCCAGGGCCAGCTCCAGGGCGCCTGTGTAGCAATGGCCGTGGACGGCGCTGATCACCGGCTGCGGCAGGTTCGCCAACCGCTCGATCACCTTGGACTGGAAGAACGGTTCGGGCAGCTTCTCGCCCGCGGCGATGTCGCTAAGGTCGTGGCCTGCGGAAAAGCAGCGCCCGGCCCCCTTCACGATCACCAGCCCAACGGTCTCGGTCTGGGTGGCCAGCTTGGTGACGTGGGCGTCCAGCTCCACAAACAGCGCTACGTTGAGCGCGTTCAGCTTGTCCGGCCGGTTCAGTGTCAGGACCGCGGCGCCGCGCCGGTCTTCGCGAAGGACGAGATCGCCCACGTCTAGGCGTCCATCCGGCTGATCGTCACCTTTTTCGCCCAGTGGCGGCCCATGCGATTGGTGAAATGCGCAGGGCGGTCGTCCAGCATGTCGGTCTCCAGCCAGAGGCGCTTCAGGTGGCGGATCTTCCCGGTGGCGCGGTCGTCCTCATAGGCGCTGCGACCGTGCAAGACATGGTAATTATTGATGAATTGCATGTCGCCCGGCTGGAAATCCATGATCACGGAATAGTCGCCTCCCTCAGCCTGGTCCTGCATCCAGGTCAGCGCTTCGATGGCCTTTTCGGTGAGGCGCGGCGCATCGGCATGGCGCTGGGAGGCCAGAATGTAAGGGCGGATGAGCCGGACGAAGAGCCGGTCGCCCTGACGGGTGAAGACCGGCATCGGGTACCAGCCGGGTTTGCCGGGCGCCTGCTCGCCGCGATAGTCGAAGGGCTGCGGCTTGTAGAGTTCCGCGGCGAGGTCAGGCCGCTCGCGGACAAGCCGGTTGTGCAGGGCGACGGAGTTGCAGACTGCCGACAGCCCGCCCGAAATCCCCGTCTGCAGGCACATCAGCCCGACCAGGTCGGAGCCGTCGCAGTGGAAGTCGAGGCCCACGAGGCCGATCTCGTTGCCGCGCGAGGTCGGGTCGCCCGGCGCCTTGCCATGGTCGGTCACGTCGCCCAGCAGGTGGCCCTTGGCGTTCTGCGGCCAGGGCTTGCCCAGGTGCGCCCCGATCCCCCAGTAGGCCATGCTCATCTCGTCGTTCGACCAGCGCTCACGCGGCAGCCCGCGGATCAGCACGAAACCTCGCCCGTCCATCAGTTCGCGCTCGATCGCCTTCAGGCGCGGCCCCAACGTGGGAAGCGGAAACTCGGCCTTACCGATCTGGAGGAAGTCGTCGGAGATCGAGAAGGCGTGCGCGACGGCCTCGTCGAGCTCGTCGACCTCCGTGGCGGCGAGGTGCTCGGTCCACTGCGCCGGATCGGCCACGGCCGTCGCGTCCCACTCGCACGCGGGTTCCAGGACCTGGGGCTTGAACTGGGAGATGTCGTTCATGGCTGGAACTCCTACTCCGCCGCCATCGCGGCCGGCGCGGCCTGCGCTCCGCGCAGCAGGCGGCCGGGCAGGGCGTCGGTGGGCTCACCGTCGCGATAGGTGACCTGGCCGGCCACGATGGTGGCCACATAGCCCTCGGCGCGTTGCACCAGCCTGCGCCCGCCGGTCGGCAGGTCGTAGGCCACACTCGGCGCTTTCAGCTTCAAACGGTCATAGTCGATGACGTTGATGTCGCCGCGATAGCCGGGGAGGACCACGCCCCGATCAAAGAGTCCGACCGTCTCGGCGGTGTCGCGGCACTGGGCCTTGACCATGTGCTCGAGCGAAAGCTTGGGCCCGCGTGTGCGGTCGCGCGTCCAGTGGACGATGTTGGTGGTCGGGAAGCTGCCGTCGCAGATCATGCCCACATGCGCCCCGCCATCGGAGAGGCCCGGCACCACGCAATCGTGCTGCAGCATCGCGTAGGCCGGATCGAGGGTGTTCTGGGCGTAGTTCAGCAGCGGCAGGTAGAGCATGCCGCGCCCGTCATTGGTCAGCATGTGGTCGAGCGCCAGCACGTAGGGGTCGACCCCGCGCTCGGCAGCGATCGCCGCGAGTGAATGGTCGGGCGTGGGCTCGTAGTCGGGCTCGGCGCTCATCGGATAGATGCGGTCCCAGGCGCGCATTGGCGACAGGCCCGGCGCGCGGGCTGACTCGGCCTCTTCGCTGAGCAGTTGGCGGCGGAACTCCGGGTCCCGCAGCCGCGCGACGCGCTCGGCGAGGGGCAGGTCCTTGATCGCGCGATAGCTGGGGTGCGAGCTGAACGGGTTCACCGTCAGCTCCAGGCCGAACAGAACGCCCACCGGGCGCGTCGCCACCTGGGCGCGGATCTGCAGGCCGGCGGCCTTGGCCTCGGACATCTGCTCCAGCATGAAGCGCCACTGCTCGGGATCCCGGGGGCTCTGCAGCAGCGAGAAGGAGAGCGGGCGGCGGGACGCCTCGACAATCCGCCGCAGCATGGCGAATTCCTCGGCGGGGTCGTTGAAGTCGGAAACCACCTGCAGGACGCCCTTGCCGGTCCCGTTGTTGGCCGCTGCCATGCCCATGGCGATCCCGGTCAATTCGTCCTCGCCGGCCGTCAGGGTGGCGATCGGCGAGCCGTCGGAGGAGCGGTGGTTGAGCGTGCGCGACGTGCCGAAGCCAATCGCGCCGGCCTCCATGGCCCGCTTGGCGATCGCCGCCATGGCGTTGACGTCGGCCTCCGTGGCCGGCTCGCGATTGACGCCGCGATCGCCCATGACGAAGACGCGAAGCGCCGCATGCGGCAGTTGGCTGCCGACATCGACGTCGAAACGGCGGCGGCTGAGCCCGTCCAGGTATTCCGGATAGCTCTCCCAGTTCCACGGCAAGCCGTCTGCCAGCACGGGGAAGGGAATGTCCTCGACACCTTCCATCAGCCGGATCAGGCGGTCGTGATCGCCGGGTTTGCAGGGCGCGAAACCCACGCCGCAGTTGCCCATGACCACGGTCGTCACGCCGTGCCAGGACGAGGGCTGCATCCTCTCGTCCCAGGTCGCCTGGCCGTCGTAGTGGGTGTGGATGTCGACGAAACCCGGCGTGACCAACCGGCCGCGGGCGTCGATCTCTTCAGCGCCTGAGCCCGCAATCTTGCCCACCGCCGCGATGGCGCCGTCCTTGACCGCCACGTCGGCCTCGAAGGGCGGTGCGCCGGTGCCGTCGACGACGCTGCCGCCCCGGATCACCAGGTCGTAGGCCTTTTCCATCGCGGGCTCCCTTGGACGCGGGTGCAGCTCTTCGCTGTCTCGTCTCGGCATTTTGCCGCCCGCAAGGAGGGGTCGGTCAAGCGCCAACGCGTCCTGCGCCCGGCGTCTCCAGCGGAACTCACAAAGGATTCAGCAAATTTCTTCCCTGCGAATTAAGGGAAACAAGCTAGAGCATGCGGCCGCGCAAGATCGGTTGAGGGACCCGTCATGACGCTGAAAACAACCCTGGCCGCGGCCCTCGCCGCCCTCGCGGGCGTGAGCCTGTGGCTCCTGGTGGCCCATGGCGGCCATTCCGAACCCAAGTCGCAGATCGATCAGATCGACGTGAGTCGACGCTAGCTACGGGTGCTTCGAGGCCGCTGCCGCCGGCGGTCCGGCGCAGCCGACCAGCGGGCTCTGGGCGGGCAGCACCACCTCCGCCGAATAGAGGTAGCTCACGCCGCCCGCGTCGGAGCAGGCGCTAGCATAGACGCTGACCTTCATGCTGCTGCCGTCGGGCATGGCCGCCGTCCAGGCCGCCTGGCCCGGCTGAATAACTGCGCCGGGCGCATTGGCCACGATGTCCGGTTGGCCGGGACGGGTCAGCGTCATTTGCACGCCGCGGATCTTCAACCCCCACGCGGGGTCGGTCCCGACGGCGTCGAACGGCTGGGCGAAGTTGCTGGCGACCTCCGATGGGGCCACGTTCTTGGGCTCTTCGGCCTTTCCGCACGCAGCAAGCGCGAAGGCGGCAAGCAGGATCGACCGGCGCATACGCGAATCCTTTGGGAATGAGCGACGCAGGTTAGGCTCAAAAGCCTGATGAGTCGGGCGCCCTTCTCCTTCTACGAGTTCTTCGCGGGCGGCGGCATGGCCCGGCTTGGGCTGGGCGAGGCCTGGGACTGTGCTTTCGCCAACGACTTCGATCCGGTGAAGGCTGCGACCTATCGCGCCAACTTCGCCGACGCCGCGACCCATTTCCACGGGGGTGACGTCTGGAAGCTCGCCTCCGGCGACCTTCCTGGCCGGGCCGACCTCGCCTGGGCGTCGAGTCCTTGTCAGGACTTCAGCCTGGCCGGCGCCCGGGCCGGGCTGGCCGGAGGGCGATCCTCGGCCTTCTTCGGCTTCTGGGGATTGATCGAGGGATTGGCCGCGGAGGGGCGGGCGCCTCGGACGGTCGTCATCGAAAACGTCAGCGGGCTCCTGACCTCGCACGGCGGGCGGGATTTCGCGGCCCTGGGCGAGGCGCTGGCCGAGCAGGGCTACAGCTTCGGCGCGCTCGAGATAGACGCCGCTGCATTCCTGCCGCAGTCGCGCCCCCGGGTCTTCGTGATCGCCACGCGCGAGCCGCCGGTCACAGAACTGCAGGGGGCGAGCCCCTTCCAGACGCGCGCAGTCCAGGCCGCCGCGGCGGGGCTGCCGTCGACGCTGATGGATCGCTGGATCTGGTGGCGAACCTCTACGCCGGCGGTTCGCAACAGCGACCTCGCGGCTTTCCTGGAGCCG
>DASXKT010000086.1:0-29003 GCA_036496685.1 Phenylobacterium sp. | reverse complement strand
CCTACGACCGGTTCATCCCGGGGCACGAGCGGGTCTTCGTGATCAACCAGAAGGTCAAGCCGCACAACAAGCCGCTGGTCGACATGGACGACAGCTCGGCGAACCTGGCCGCGGAGCTGAAGCTCGACTTTCCGCAAATCGAGTACACCGCGCGTATGGCGCCGGCTGGCTTCCCGCCCACCGTCAAACGAGAAGGAGTCAGCGTCAGCGAGCGGAGCTTCGCCTGGGTGGACCCCGATTTCTTCAAGGTAATGCCGATGCCGGCGGTGGCGGGTGACCCGCGCACCGCGCTGGAGGCGCCAGACGGCCTCGTGCTCTCGCGCAGCGCGGCGCGGAAGTATTTCCACCAGGACGCGCCGCTCGGCCGACAACTGCTGGTCGACGAGCACCCGATGCACGTGGCCGCGGTGATCGAAGACCTTCCCACCAACAGCCACCTCTACGGCGATGTCTTCGCCTCGGGAAAGGCCGCGTTCTCGATGCTGCGCCAGCTCGACGCGGCCGGCTATTCCGCGAACTCGAACCTGACCTACCTGCGGCTGAAGCCTGGCGCTTCGGCCAAGGCCATGAATGCGGCGCTGACTGGGTTTGTGGAGCGCCGCATCATGCCGGCGCAGCGGCTCCAGAACCCCAACCAGCAGTTCGACCAATTCGCCATGCGGTTGAAGCCGTTGACCTCCATTCATCTGGAGCCCAGCGACGGCGGCGATCCCAAGCCCGGCGCTGACGTCAAGGTGCTGGCCGGGATCGGCGTGATCGGCGTGCTGATCGTGGTGGTGGCGGCGATCAACTTCGTGACGCTGATGACCGCACGCGCCGCCCGCCGTGCGGTGGAGGTCGGCGTTCGCAAGGCGCTGGGCGCCGAACCGCGGGACCTGATCGTCCAGTTCATGGGCGAAGCCCTGATCTATATCGCCGTCGCGCTTGTGCTGGCGGTCGCTCTTGCGGAGCTGGTGCTTCCGGCCGTGAACGCCGCGCTGCAGCGGAAAATCGCCTTCAGCTATCTCACCGATCCGCCACTGCTCGTCGCCATGCTCGCGGTCGCGCTGGTCACCGCCTTGCTGGCGGGCCTCTACCCAGCCTTGGTGCTGTCCGCCTTCCGGCCCGCGGCGGTGCTCAAGGGTGGACCGGTCGCCGGCGGTCCAGGCGGCATCGTCGTTCGCCAGGCGCTCGTCGTGGCGCAGTTCGCCGTCCTGATCACTCTGGTCCTGTCAACGCTGACCATCTTCCGCCAGACAGCGTTCGCACTGAGGGACGCCACCCACACCGATAAGGACGGCGTCCTGATGCTCTTCGCGTCGCCGTGCACAGACACCCTGCGTGACGCTGTCTTGACGGTCCCAGGGGTTCGCGCTGCGGCCTGCTCCTCGCCGATGGCCGTCAACCTGGGCAACAGCAACGACATGGTCCAGATCGGTGACCGGCACGTGTTCCTCAACTACGCGCCCGTCGATTTCGGCTTCTTCGACGTCTACGGCATCCGCCCCCTTGCCGGCCGGCTCTTCCTGCACGATCGCCCGGGCGACGACGGGGCTCTGCTGAGGGACACCTCGCCAACGATCGTGATCAATGAGTCGGCCGTCCGGGCGCTCGGCTTCAAGTCACCTCAGGCTGCGATCGGCCACCTGGTCACCTGGCACTTCATCCAGAAGCTGAGCATGGCCAATCTCGGCGGAACCTATCCACCGCCGCGGCCATCGGAGGTGATCGGCGTCGTCCCGGACTTCACGTTCGGATCCGTCCGCCAGCAGATCAATCCGTCCTACTACTACGTCGGCCCGAAGGACGATGTGCTGGGGTCGGTGGCGCTCAACATCAAGCTCGACCCGACACGGCGCGCGGAAACGGTGAAGGGCATCGACAACCTGTGGACGCGGATCGGCAGGGGCATGCCTCTGCAACAGTACTTCGCCGACCAGTTCATGCTGCGGCTCTATGTCGACAACATCATCCAGGGCGGCTTCGTCGCGGTCTGCGCCCTGATCGCCATCTCCATCGCCTGCCTGGGGCTGTTCGCCCTGTCAGCCTACACGGCCGAGCGGCGGACCAAGGAGATCGGGATTCGCAAGGCCATGGGCGCGAGCTCGCGGGACATCCTGCGGCTGCTTTTGTGGCAGTTCACCCAGCCGGTCCTGTGGGCGAACGTGCTCGCGCTGCCGGTCGCCTGGCTGGCGATGAACTGGTGGCTGAGGGGCTTTGCCTACCACGTCTCGATGGCGCCATGGACCTTCGTGGCGGCCGCCCTGGCCGGGGTCCTGATCGCCTGGGCCACCGTCTTCGTTCACGCCCTGCGCGTGTCCCGCGCCCGTCCGGTCGGCGCGCTGCGCTACGAATGAGGGGGGCATCTGATGTTCCAGAACTACCTCGCGGCGGCCCTTCGCAACCTCGCGCGCAACCGCCTCTACGCCGGCATCACCATCGCAGGTCTAGCGGTGGGGTTTGCGGCGGCGATGCTGATCGCACTCTTCGTGCGCGACGAGTACAGCTACGACAAGTTCATCCCTGGTCACGAGCGGATTTTCCGGCTCTCCGAGGTGGTCACCCCCACGGGCGGCAAGCCGTCGGACAGTCCCTATACGCCGACGCGGCTGGCCGCGGCCCTGCGCCTCGAATTTCCGCAGATGGACACCGTCGCCCGCGCGGCCGTCCAGGGCTTCCCGCCGGAGGTGCGCCATGGAGAAGTCAGCGCCGCGGAACAGGGCGTCGAATGGGCCGATCCAGAGTTCTTCCGGATCATGCCGATGCCGACCGTGGCCGGCGACCTAGCCCATGCCCTTGATGCACCCGATGCCGTGGTCATCAACCGAACGACGGCGCGCAAGTACTTCGGCCGCGACGCGCCGATCGGCGAGACGCTGCTTGTCGACAAACGTCCGCTGCGGGTCACCGCCGTGATTGAAGATCTGCCCTCGAACACCGAGGTGATCGGCGACATCTTCGCCTCGGCGTTGGCGCCCAACAGCGTCATGAACGATCCCGCCTATTCCAGCTGGTCTTCCAGTCGGGTGCAGACCTATTTCCGGCTGCGGCCCGGCGCGAGCATCGCGATGGTCGTTGCGGAGCTGCCGAGCTTCGTGAAGCGACACGACGGGATGCAGGGCGCCACGGCTTCGGTCGTCCTGACCCCGGTCAATATCGCCGATATCCATCTGCGGCGGACGATGGCGAACGCCTTCGACAAGGCGGCGGGCGATCCAACGGTTGTGGCGGCGATCGCGGCGATCGGTCTGCTCATCGTGCTGGTGGCGGTGATCAACTTCGTGACCCTGATGACGGCCAGGGCCGCTCGCCGGGCCGTCGAAGTGGGCGTGCGCAAGTCGGCCGGCGCCTCGCGGCGCGACCTGGTCGTGCAGTTCATGGGGGAGGCGTTCCTCCAGGTCCTCGTGGCCGGCGTGGTCGGCGTGGCCTTGGCCGAGTTGCTGCTGCCGGGCTTCAACGCCCTGGTCCAGCGCCGCATCCACTTCGATTATCTACGCGACCCCATGCTCGCGTTGGGGATCATGGTCGCCCTGATCCTGGTGGCCCTCCTGGCGGGCGCCTATCCCGCCTTGATCCTCTCCGGCTTCCGGCCGGCGGCCGTGCTCAAGGGCGGGCCGGTCCAGGGCGCCGGTGGCGCGCGGGTCCGGCAGGTGCTGGTGGTGGTGCAGTTCTCGGTGCTGATCGCGCTGCTGCTGACCGCGGGGACCATCTACCGCCAGACCATGTTCGCGCTGAACGACTCGACCCACCTCGACAAATCGCAGGTGGTGTTGCTGTTCGCTCAGCCCTGCACCGAGACGCTGCGCGACGAGGTGCGGCGCGTCCCAGGCGTTGTCGATGCGGCGTGCTCGTCCGGCATGGCGCTCGCCCTGATCAACAACGAAGACCAGGTCACGGTCGGGCAGAAGCGCGAAAGCCTGCGCGCCGATCCGGTCGATTATCATTTCTTCGACGTCTACGGCCTGCGCCCGCTCGCCGGCCGGGTATTCGATCCGCAGCGGCCTGCAGACGGCGCCTTCGGCGCTCAGTTCCACCAGCCGGTGGTGATCAATGAAAGTGCAGCGCGCGTGCTCGGCTTCAAGAGTCCCGCCGCAGCGGTCGGCCAGAGCGTCCGGTGGGTCGGCCTGGCCGATCCGGGTTGCTCGGGCCCTTGCTGGGCCGGCGTGACCCAGGCCCCGTCCGTGGTCCTGGGTGTCGTCCCCGATTTCAGCTTCGGCTCCGCGCGGGCCAAGATCTCGCCTGCCATGTACATGATCCCGTCGACGAGGGCGGGTCAGTTCAACTCCATGGCGCTCAACGTGCGCCTCGACCCGTCGAGAAAAACGGAGGCGCTTCACGCGATCGACAAGGTCTGGAGGCGCTTCGGCAACGGTCCGATCATCCGCTACTTCGTCGACCAGTTCCTGCTGCGGCTCTACGTCGACACGATCGTGCAAGGCGCCCTGATCACAGCCGCGGCCCTGATCGCGCTGTCCATCGCCTGCCTGGGGCTTTTCGCGCTGTCGGCCTACACGACCGAGCGGCGCACCAAGGAAATCGGGGTCCGCAAGGCGATGGGGGCGAGCTCGCGTGATATCCTGCGGCTGTTGCTCTGGCAGTTCACCCAGCCGGTGCTGTGGGCCAACCTCCTGGCCCTGCCGGTGGCGTGGCTGCTGATGAACTGGTGGCTGAAGGGCTTCGCCTATCACGTCGCCCTGGAGCCTTGGACCTTCCTGGCCGCCGCTGCGGCGGGGGTGCTGATCGCGTGGAGCACGGTGTTCGTCCACGCCCTACGTGTCGCCCGCGCTCGGCCCGTTGGAGCTCTGCGCTATGAATGATCCGAAGATGTGGGCCGCTGGCGCCGTCGCGATCGCGCTGGCCCTGGTCCTGGCTGTCGGCCATCCCGCCCGGGCGGAGGGAGATCCGGCGTTCGGCGACTGGCTTACCCAGGCCAAGGACGGCAAGGTGCGCGTGGGTCCCTGCGCTGCCAACCTGGCGCAGGCCTGCGGGACGCTGTTTTGGGCCAAGCCGCCGCCGGATGCGCCGCCCGGGCCGCTTCACGACCGGCACAATCCCGATGCAGCGCTGCGCTCTCGGCCGCTTATCGGCGCCCTGATCATCAGTGACTTCCGCCGCGAGTCGCCCGGCCATTGGCTGGACGGCAAGATCTACGATCCCGACTCCGGAAAGACCTACAAGTCGAAGATGCTGGTGGCTCCGGACGGGAACCTCAAAGTCTCGGGCTGCGTGCTGATGTTCTGCCAAGCGCAGACTTGGACGCGGGTGAACTAAGCGCGGCCCTCAGGTCTCGCCGCCGAGCGTCACGAAGAGCTCGTTCTCGATTACCCACTGGCCGGTGACCTTGCGCCAGGTGGCCATGTAGGCCCCCGACGAGGCCGCGCCGGTCCAGCGGCCAATTTCCGCGGCGCGGGTTCCGGCCTGGTCGAGTTCCACGCTCTGGGGCGTCCGCTCGTAGGGGACGAAGCCGGGCTGACGGAAGTGGGCCGCGAAGGCCTCAACGATCGCCTCCGCGCCGAGGATCATCCCGCCGTCACCGGTGATCAGGCAGGCGTCGTCCAGGAAGAAAGGCCGCAAGCGCGCCGCCTCGCGGCTCGCGATGAGCTTGTTGGTCAGACGCCGGCGCGACTGGATGGCGTCTTCCGGGGCGGTCATTTCGTTCAGGCGGGGTCGGCCGCCAGGCGCTTGTCGAGATAGGCCCCGACGCGACTCTCCACGTCCGGGAGGTTCTCCATCCAGAAATGGCTCGCTCCGTCGACCACATTGTAGTCGATGACAATGCCCTTTTGGGTCCGCAGCTTGGAAACCACCCGCTCCACCTCGATGGGCGGCACGACGGTGTCGTTGGACCCGTGCAGGATCAGCCCCGAGGCCGGGCAGGGGGCCAGGAAGGAGAAGTCGTAGGCGTTGGTCGGCGGCGAGACCGAGATGAAGCCGTCGGTCTCCGGCCGGCGCATGAGCAGCTGCATGCCGACCCAGGCCCCGAAGGAATAGCCGGCGACCCAGCACTGCGAGGCGGCGGGGTTCGTGGACTGCAGCCAGTCCAGCGCCGTCGCCGCATCGGCCAGTTCGCCGATCCCCGAGTCGAACTCGCCTTGGCTTCGACCGACGCCGCGGAAGTTGAACCGCAGCACCGAGAAGCCGCGCTTCATGAACAGGTGGAAGAGCTGAACGGTCACCGGATTGTTCATCTGACCGCCCGCCTTGGGGTGCGGGTGCAGGATCAGCGCGACGGGCGCTGTCTCGCTCTTGCCCTGGGAGTAGCGCCCCTCGATCCGCCCGGCTGCGCCGGTCAGAACCACTTCTGGCATTCGAACCCTCTCCACCTCGGGCCGGCCCCCGGAAAACCGGGGATAGGCGGGCCCTGGAATACTTGACTACTGCGCTTGGTCTTCCTAAGTCGCAACCCAACCGGCCGGACCGGTCCGCGCAAGGCGGCGGCTTGTAGCATAGGGCCGTTGCGAAACGCGAGAAAACTGCACTGGACCGCATCCCATGCGTCTCTCGACCAAAGGCCGATACGCCGTCATGGCCCTGGCGGACCTCGCGCGGCGCGACTGCGACGCTGTGCGCGCCGTGGCCCTGGCCGAAATCGCCGAGCGCCAACAGATCTCCCTGTCCTACCTTGAACAGCTGTTCGCCCGTCTTCGCCGCAAGGGGCTCGTGCAAAGCGCACGCGGCCCAGGGGGCGGCTACCGCCTGGTCCGCCCAGCCGCCGAGACGTCGATCGCGGAAATCGTGCTGGCCGTGGATGAACCGCTGCGGGTCACCCGCTGCGCCGAACAGGGCAAGGGCTGCATGCTGAAGGGCGAGCGCTGCCTGACCCACGGCCTGTGGGAAGACCTCGGCCACCAGATCGAAGACTACCTTGCATCCGTCAGCCTCGACGACGTGATCAACGGCCGCCTGGGCGGCGCCCGGAAGGCTGCATGACGACGCCCGTCTACCTCGACTACAACGCCACCGCCGTCGTTCGCCCGGAGGCTCGCGCGGCGATGGCGCACGCGCTGGAGGTGGGCGGCAATCCGTCCTCGATCCACGCCGCGGGCCGCGCCGCCCGCGCCATGGTCGAGCAGGCGAGGGACGAGGTCGCCGCGATGATCGCTGCGCCGGCCTCCACTGTCGTCTTCACGAGCGGCGGCACCGAAGCCAATGCGCTAGCCATCGAGAGCGCCGTCGCCGCCGGCGCAAGGCGCCTGATCGTCTCGGCCGTCGAGCACGACAGCGTCCAGGAGACCTCCCGCGTCCTCCGCGTCGAGGTCGAGGCGATGCCGGTCGACGCGACCGGGCAGGCGGACGTGGCCTGGCTCAAATCGCGCCTCAACGCCTGGGACGCAGCCGACGGCAAGCCCTTCGTCGCCCTGATGCTCGCCAACAACGAGACCGGCGTCATCCAGCCGGTCCAGGAAGCCGCCGAGATCGTGCGGGCCTCGGACGGTTGGCTGCACGTCGACGCCATCCAGGCGGCCGGCAAGATCGCCGTCGACAGCCGGGCCCTGGGCGCCGACACGCTCAGTGTCTCGGCCCACAAGGTCGGCGGTCCACAGGGCGTGGGCGCGCTCACCTTCGGTCCCCGCGCCACCCTATCGCGCCGCCAGCACGGCGGCGGCCAGGAACGCGGTCGCCGAGGCGGAACGGAGAATGTCCCCGGTATCTCCTCGTTCGGCGCCGCGGCGCACGCAGCGGTCCGGGATCTCGAAGACTTCAACCACCGCGCAGGCTGGCGCGACGCGGCCGCCGAGCGCCTGAGGGCGGCCGGCGCCATAGTGATGGGCGAAGGCGCCCCGCGGCTCGCCAATACGCTTTGCGTCGCCACGCCGGGCTTTGCCTCGGACCGCCAGGTCATGGGCCTCGACCTCGCCCAGGTGATGGTGAGCGCCGGATCGGCCTGCTCCTCCGGGAAGGTCAAGGCATCGCCCGTGCTGATGGCGATGGGCCAGGGAGAGCTTGCCGGCTGCGCGATCCGGGTCAGCGGCGGCTGGAACACCACCGAGGACGACTGGAACCGTTTCGTCGAAGCCTGGTTCGCCGCCTACGAGCGCCACGCCGCCCGCCACCCTCAAACCGCCGCCGTGGGAGCCTGACCATGGCCGCCGTCCGCCAGACCGTCGAACACGTCGAGAGCCTCGAAAAATACAAGCACGGCTTCGTCACCGACATCGAGCAGGACTTCGCGCCGAAGGGCCTGAACTCCGACATCGTCCGCTTTATCTCGGCAAAGAAGAACGAGCCGGAGTGGATGTTGGCCTGGCGCCTCGACGCGTTCGAGCGCTGGCAGGCGATGGAGGAGCCCGCCTGGGCGAAGGTCAGTTTCCCCCGGATCGACTATCAGGACAGCTACTACTACGCCGCGCCCAAGCAGAAGCCCGCGCTGCAGAGCCTCGACGAGGTCGATCCCGATATCCTCGAAACCTACAAGAAGCTCGGCATCCCGTTGCGCGAACAGGAAGTGCTGGCGGGCGTCGCGGGCGCACCACGCTACGCCGTGGACGCCGTGTTCGACAGCGTCTCGGTGGTGACGACCTTCAAGAAGGAGCTGGCCCAGGCCGGCGTCATCTTCTGCTCGATGAGCGAGGCGATCCGCGAGCATCCGGAACTGGTCCAGAAGTACCTGGGCTCCGTGGTGCCGGTCAGCGACAACTATTTCGCCTGCCTGAACGCCGCAGTCTTTTCCGACGGCAGCTTTGTCTATGTACCGCCGGGCGTCCGGTGCCCGATGGAGCTTTCGACTTATTTCCGGATCAACGCCGAGAATTCTGGCCAGTTCGAACGCACCCTGATCATCGCCGATGCCGGCGCCTACGTCTCGTACCTCGAGGGCTGCACAGCCCCGATGCGCGACGAGAACCAGCTGCACGCCGCAGTGGTCGAGCTGGTCGCGCTGGACGACGCCGAGATCAAATATTCCACGGTCCAGAACTGGTATCCGGGTGATCCTGTGACCGGGAAGGGCGGCATCTACAACTTCGTCACCAAGCGCGCCGACTGCCGGGGCGACCGTTCGAAGGTCTCCTGGACCCAGGTCGAAACCGGCTCCGCGATCACCTGGAAATACCCATCCTGCGTCCTGCGGGGGGACGGTTCGTCAGGCGAGTTCTATTCGATCGCGATCACCAATGGCCGCCAGCAGGCCGACACCGGCACCAAGATGATCCACCTGGGCCGCGACACCCGCTCGCGGATCATCTCCAAGGGGATCAGCGCCGGCCGCTCGTCCAACACCTACCGCGGCCTGGTCTCTGCCCATCCCAAGGCCAAGGGCGCCCGCAACTTCACCCAGTGCGACAGTCTGCTGATCGGCAAGCACTGCGCCGCCCATACCGTGCCCTACATCGAGGCCCGCAACGGCCAGGCGAAGTTCGAGCACGAGGCGACCACCACCCGGCTATCCGAGGACCAGCTGTTCTACGTGATGCAGCGCGGGCTTTCCCAGGAAGAGGCCGTCCAGCTGCTGGTCAACGGCTTTGTAAAGGACGTGCTGCAGGAACTGCCCATGGAGTTCGCCGTGGAGGCCCAGAAGCTGGTGGCGATCAGCCTGGAGGGCAGCGTCGGATGAACGCGCCCACCCGCCGCAAGAATCCGCCCACGACACTGTCGCTGCGCCATGCCTTCGAGGTCGAGCAGGCGCGTCGCGAGGCTGAGCGCTTTGCCCGCGAGGAGGCCGAACGCCGCCAGCAGGAGGAAGACCTGGCGCGCGCCGAGCAGCTCTATGACGCGGTGATCGGCGATCCGGCGTTCCTGGGCGAGCACGGCCTCAGTGTCGACTGGCGGCGCTACACGGTCATCCTGGAAAGCGACAGTTTCCGCATCCGCGCCTATTTCGAAGCCGGCAAGGCGAGCGTCGCGGTCGGCGACAAGCGTCAGGTCGCGACCTCCGGCGCGGCCGCTCCCGTGAAACGCGAAGAAGTCGACAGCGTCGCTGACGCCCTTCGCCTAGTGGCCCAGTTCCTGGCCGACGAGATCCATTGATGTTGAGAGTTGAGAACCTGCACGCCGCGGTCGACGGCAAGGAGATCCTCAAGGGCCTGTCCCTCGAGGTCCCGGCGGGAGAAGTGCATGCGATTATGGGGCCGAACGGCGCCGGGAAGTCGACGCTCTCCTATGTGTTGACCGGCCGGGACGGCTACGAGGTGACCGAGGGCTCAGCGACGCTGGACGGCGAGGATTTGCTCGCTCTGGCGCCGGACGAGCGAGCAGCGCGTGGCGTCTTCCTGTCGTTCCAATACCCTCTGGAGATCCCAGGTGTGCCGGCGCTGACCTTCATCCGCACGGCGCTGAACGCCCAGCGCCGCGCCCGCGGCGAAGCCGAGATCACCGCGCCGGAGTTCCTGAAACTCGCGAGGGCCAAGTCCGCCGAACTCAAGATCGACTTCGACATGCTGAAGCGTGCGCTGAACGTCGGCTTTTCTGGCGGTGAGAAGAAGCGGATGGAAATCCTTCAAATGGCGATGCTTTCTCCGCGCTTCCTGATCCTGGACGAGACTGACAGCGGCCTCGATATCGACGCGCTCCGCATCGTCTCCGACGGTGTGAACGCCTTGCGCAGCCCTGAGCGCGCCATGCTGGTGATCACCCACTACCAGCGGCTCCTCGACTACATCAAACCCGACCGCGTCCACGTGCTGTCCGGCGGCCGCATCGTTGCTTCCGGCGGGCCGGAACTGGCTCATGAGCTCGAACGCGAAGGCTACGAACGCTACGGGGAAGCCGCTTGAGCCTGGCCGCCGCCATACGCGACCGCGACGTCGCCGAACTGCCCGGCAAGCGCGATGAGGACTGGCGCTGGACAGATTTGCGCGGCCTGATCCGGGTGCTGCCTGAGCCATCGGAGGCGTTCACCGGCGAAGTCGGCGACGGGCCGTTCGATGCGCTCGCCGATGACCGCCGCCTGCTCGTCAACGGCGGCGATACGCAGATCGACGTCGCGGCGGGCGTCGAAGCCGATGTGGCGCTGCGCCTGGTCTCGCGTGGCGATGGCGTCCACACTGCCACGGTGGCGATCAGGCTCGGTGACGGCGCGCGACTGCGCTTGCTCGAAAGCTACGAAAGCGACGGCAGGTCGATCTCGCAAACCGCGATCACGATCCGCCTTGGCGAGGGTGCGGTCGTCGAGCGCGTGGTCATTGCGCAGGATCACGCTGACGCTGTTTCGGTGAGCCAGGCGCAGGTCCGCCTCGCTCCGCACGCGAGCTTCGGCCAGACCGTCGTAGCCTCCGGCGCGCGTCGGCAACGCATTGAGACACGGGTCTTCCATCCGGGCGGCCACGCCGCACTCCGGCTTGACGGCGTCTATCTGCTGGGCGGCAAGGCCCACTCGGACCAGACGACCGTGGTCATCCACGAGAGTGTCGACGGAACCACTCAGCAACTCACCAAGGGCGTGGTCCGCGATCAGGCGCGCGGCATCTTCCAAGGTCGCATCGTGGTCGAGGAGGGCGCCGATCGCACCGACGCGCGTATGGGCCACCACGCTCTGATCCTTTCCGACCGCGCGGAGGTCGACGCCAAGCCCGAGCTGGAGATCTATGCCGACGACGTCGCTTGCGCCCACGGCAATACAGTCGGCGCACTGGACGAAGACGCGCTGTTCTACGCCCGCCAACGCGGCATGCCGGAGGCCGAGGCCCGCGCACTGCTGACCGAGGCGTTCATTGGCGAGGTCGTGGACCGCATCGAGCACGAGGCGGCGCGCGACGTCGTTCGCGCCTGGGTGGCGGAAAGGCTGAGGGCTTGAGCATGGCCTTCGACGCCGTGGCTATCCGCGCCGAGTTCCCGATCCTGCAGCGTCAGGTTAACGGCAAGCCGCTGGTCTACCTGGACAGCGCCGCCTCGGCCCAGAAGCCGCGGGCGGTGATCGAGGCGATGACACGGGCTATGGAGCACTCCTACGCCAACGTGCACCGCGGCCTGCACACGCTCGCCAACGAGACCACCGAGGCCTACGAGGGCGCTCGCCAGAAGGTGGCCGCGTTCATTGACGCCGACCCCACCGAGATCGTCTTCACCAAGGGCGGCACCGAGGCCATCAACCTCGTGGCGTCAGGTCTGGGCGCCACGCTCAAGGCGGGTGACGAGATCGTGCTTTCGGAGATGGAGCACCACGCCAACATCGTCCCCTGGCATTTCCTCCGGGAACGACAGGGTGTGGTCCTGAAGTTCACGCCCATCACAGACGATGGCCGGCTGGACGTCGAGGCGTTCAAGGCCCTGCTCACCGAGCGCACCAAGGTCGTGGCCCTGACCCATATGTCCAACGTCCTGGGGACTGTGAATCCGGTCGCCGAATTGACTCGCCTGGCGCACGACGCGGGCGCTGTGGTTCTTCTCGACGGCTGCCAGGCCATCGTCCACCAAGCGATCGATGTGAAGGCGCTGGACGTCGACTTCTATGTCTTCTCTGGCCACAAGCTCTACGGCCCGACCGGCATCGGCGCGCTCTACGGCAAGTCGGAACGCCTGGCGCACCTGCGCCCCTATCAGGGCGGCGGCGAGATGATCGGTACGGTCACGCTGGCGGCTATCAGCTACGCCGACCCGCCGCACCGGTTCGAGGCCGGGACCCCGCCGATCTTGGAAGCGATTGGCCTTGGCGCCGCGATCGACTGGCTTTCGGGCCTCGACCGCGCGGCTGTCGCAGAACACGAGCACGAGCTCTACGTTCACGTCCGGCAGCGCCTGAACGGCGCCAATTGGCTTCGGGTGCTGGGCGAGGCGCCGGGCAAGGGGGCCATCTTGTCTTTCACGGTCGACGGCGCGCATGCCCATGACGTCGCGCAAATCCTCGACCAATACGGCGTGGCTGTGCGCGCCGGCACACACTGCGCCGAGCCGCTGATGCGACGTTTCGGCGTCACGTCGAGCGCCCGCGCCTCCTTCGCCCTATATAATACCCACGAGGAAGCCGACGCCTTCGTGGACGCTTTGACCAGGACTCAGGCATTTTTCGCGTAACATGACCCAGATGGATGACGCCTCCGGCCTTGACGCCAAGACCACGATCCCGCTGACCCAGCGGGAGCTCGACGTCCTGACCGACAAGCTGATCGACAAGCTGAAGACCGTGTTCGACCCGGAGATCCCGGTCGACATCTACGAGCTCGGCCTCATCTATAAGGTCGACGTCTCGGACGATAAGGACGTGGTCATCGACATGACGCTCACGGCCCCCGGTTGTCCGGTCGCCGGCGAGATGCCCGGCTGGGTCGAAGACGCCGTCAAGGAACTCCCCGAAGTGAAGTCCTGCAAGGTTGAGCTTGTGTTCGATCCGCCTTGGGATCCGTCGCGGATGTCCGACGAGGCCAAGCTGCAGCTGAACATGTTCTGATGCCGATGAACGACGTCTCCATCACCTCCCAACCCCGCGCCCGGCGCGAACGGCCCAAGGTGGTGCGGCTTTCCGAGCGCGCCGCCGAGCGGGTTCGCGAGATCATGGCCAAGGGCGAGCGGCCCTACATCGGCCTGCGCGTCGGTGTGAAGAATGGCGGCTGCGCAGGGCAGGAATACACGTTGGAATACGCCGAGGCAGCCGCCCCGATGGACGAGGTGGTCGAGGACAAGGGCGTCACGATCCTGGTCGAGCCCAAGGCGGTGCTGTTCCTGATCGGCACCGAGATCGACTACGACGTGAGCCGGCTCGCCGCGAAATTCGTGTTCCGCAATCCCAACGAGACCGATGCGTGCGGTTGCGGCGAGAGCGTCACCATCGAGCCCGCGAAGCCCGACTAGGGCCTTCGCAAAGCCCCACCCGCGAGGCTATGCTCCCTCCAGCGCCTTGGGGGAACGACGATGAGCGACGACCAGGATCTTCGACGGCAGGCCGAACGACGCGCCGACGTGAAGCTGGGCTTCAAGGTGCATCTGATGGCCTATCTCGTGGTCAACGCAGGCCTGGTCGCGATGAACCTTGTCAGCTCTCCGGGCTATTTCTGGGCGATCTGGCCGATCATCGGCTGGGGTCTGGCGCTCGCCGCCCACGGGATCGCGGTCTACCACTTCGGCGGGGACGTCCGCGAACGGGCGGTTGAAGAGGAACTCCGTCGCCTGCGCGAGCGCCTCTAGGCGCGCTGCTTGGCGCGCATTGTCTCAGCCGCGAGCCCCAGCGCGGCAAGGATCAGCGGCAAGATATAGTAGGCCAGCCGGTAACCCAGGAACGCAGCCGCCAACGCCGCCGGCTCGACGCTCGGTAGCAGGGCGGCCATTGCGCTTTCGAACACCCCCGCTCCCCCCGGCACCGAGGAGGCGAGGCCCGCGATGCAGGCCACCGCATAGGCTCCCACGAAGGTCACGTAGCTCGGGCCGCCTGCCGGCAACAGGATCCAGAGGATGGCAGCGGCTACGCCGTTGTCGACAACCCCCAGCACCACCTGGGCGACGGCGTCGAGGAAGCTCGGTAGAGTGACGCTGCGCCCAAAGGCCCTGATCGGCTCGCGCCGCACCGCACAGATAAGGACGTACGCCGCAGCCCCCGCGAGCAGGGTCCAGCCCAGCGCGCGGCCGACCACCAGCGGGATCGCCGTGCGGGCCAGGTCCGCCTGCGAGGCCAGCACCAAGCCTGCGCCCGAGAGCGTCGCCAGTCCCACTCCGAATGAGGTCGCGGCGAACACCGTCGTACCGGCGACCTGCGTGAGCGTGACGCCATAACGGTCGTAGAACCGAGCCCGGATCGCCCCGGAGACCAGCAGATTGGCCCCGATCGCGTGGGCGATTGCATTGGCCAGGAACGAGCCGGCGAGCGTCGGCCACCACGGCACCCGCGCGCCTGTCCAACGCAGCGCGACCCACTCGACCGCGCCCATGAGAACGAAACTCACCACCGCCAGGACCAGAGACAGGGCGATCGCCTGTGAGCCCCAGCCGGCCATGGCGGCGCTGACCTCGGCGAAGCTCAGTTTGTGGAACTCGCGCCACAACACCCAGGCGGCAACGATCAGGAGGAGCACCGGGACGACGTGCAGGGCCGCCCGGATAACCGGCGCCAGCCGGTGCTCCGGTGGCGGCAGGTGGTCGGCCAGCGTCGCCTCGACGGGTCTTGGCGCAGGCCTTGAGGGCGCGTCGGGAGAGGTCACGGCGGGCGAATCTCCGGTGAGTCGGTCGGGCCGGGCAGGGCACCAAGATGGACGGGCTTTCCCACAATAAGGGAACCGATAGGCACGGCGCCGGTTTTTCGCGTGGCAGGCTCGAATATCGAAGGAGACACGCCATGGCCCGGGAAGACTGGCAGGAACGGGAAGACGACCGCCGCCGGGCTGCCCTCCGCGGCCGCGAGGACTACGGCCAAGCCGACTACTCCGAGGACTACGGCTACGATCCGCGTCGGCGGACAGGCTATCGCGCCGAGGAAGAGTCGCGGCCGCGCTCAGAGGATTTCGGCCAAGCCGACTATTCCAGCGACTACGCCTATGACGCCCAGGAAGGGCGCGGGTATCGCCGCTATTCGGAGGCCGACCGCGACTATGCCCGGCGCATGGACGGTGGCGACTATCGCCCCGTACATCAGTCCCGCTCGTGGGCTGATCGGGCAGGAGACTTCTTCTCGCCCGGTGACCGGCGTCCGGAAGTCGCCACGCGTCCGGCGCGACGCCGCGGCCCTTCCGATCGCGTGCTATGGGCGGTTATCACCGAGCGGCTGGAGGACGAGCGCGGCCTCGATCTGCGCGACGTCGAGGTGGTTGTCGAGGATGCCGAGGTCACGCTGAACGGTACCGTGCGGCGCAAGCCCGACAAGCGACGCATTGAAGACGTCGCCGACATCGACGGGGTGCGCCACGTGCAGAATAACCTGCGGGTCCATGACCGCGGCCACTGGACGTTCTTCTAGACCGACATGGCGCAGCCGATCAGCGTCACCATTCCCCACCAGCTTGGCCGCGCCGAAGCGCGCAAGCGCATCGACGAGGGCTTCGGCGATCTGTCGCGCCACCTGGGCGGCTCGGCGGGCGCGTTGGAGAAGAGCTGGGAGGGCGACCGGCTGAGTTTCTCACTCACCTCGTTCGGCCAGTCGATCACCGGCTATGTGGCGGTGGCGGACACTGCGGTGACGGTCGAGGTGCTGCTGCCGGGCTTCCTGGCGATGATCGCGGGCAAGGTGAAGGGCACCCTCCAGAAGGAAGGCCAGCTCCTGCTGACCAAGCGATAAGAGGCAACCTAAGCCACAGCTCAGGGGTTTATGGCTCGACAGAGCCGAGAGGATTGCCCGATGCCCCGCAAGCAGACCGAAGACGAGGCCAAGCGCTCCTTCACGCACGGGTCCAGCGGCGCGAACGCCGACGCTGCTGTGGACGCGGCCCCGATCCACGAGGACCGTCACATCGACGTTCCGCACCATCGCGAGGTCGAGCCGCTCAAGCACGACGAGAAGCACGACCACATGGCCGCCAAGGTGAAGGCCTCCGAGGATCGGCAGGAGGCGTTGCTGGACGAGGCCCTCGAAGAGACTTTCCCGAGCAGCGATCCCATCAGTCCCAAGCACATCACCTGAGCCTCAAAGGGGGACCGTCAGGACTCCGCGGTCAGACTTTCATAGGCCTCCAGGGCGGCCAGCCATTCCTGTTCAGCCGCGTCGACGGCGGCTTGAGCGGCTTCGCGCCGCCGCCCCAGATCGGCGGCCTTGGCCGGGTCCTTGGCGAAGATGTCGGGGTCAAGCAGCTTGGCGTCGATCTCCGACAGGGCGGACGTGGCGCGGGCGAGAGCCGCCTCGGCGGCTTCCGCGCGCCGCCGGGCCGTGCCAGTCGGAACCCTGGAGCGGGGCGGGGGCGGCGGAGCCGGCGCTTTCGCGGGAGGTTGCTCGGCGCCCTGGGTCGGGGCGCGGGCGGCGACCCGGGCACGGTCGAGGACGAACTTGGCATAGTCCTCCATGTCGCCGTCGAAAGGCTCGATGCCCCCGTCAGCGGCCAGCCACAGCCGGTCGGCCACCAACTCCATCAGCGACCGGTCGTGGGTGATCAGGATGACCGCGCCTTCGTATTCGTTCAGCGCATCCAGAAGGGCGCGACGGCTGTCGATGTCCAGGTGGTTGGTCGGCTCGTCGAGGATGAGGAGGTGGGGAGCCTCCATGGCCACCATGTTCAGCAGCAGTCGCGCCCGCTCGCCGCCCGACAGGTTGGCGACAGTCGTCTCGACCTTCTCGAAGCCGAGGCCGAACTGGGCGAGTTTCGAGCGGCGTTGCGACTCGCTGGCCTGCGGCAAGGCGCGGCGGATGATCTCCAGCGGCGTGTCCGTGGGGTCCATCGCCTCGATCTGGTGCTGGTGGAACCAGCCGACCTTCAGGCGTGAGGATCGCAGCAAGGTCCCCGCTTCGACCTCCAGGGCGCCGGCCACCAGCTTGGCGAAGGTCGACTTACCGGCCCCATTGACCCCCAGCAGGCCGATGCGGTCGTCAATGTCGAGCCGCAGGTTCAGCTTCCGCAGGATCGGCGCTCCGCCATAGCCGACGTTGGCCTCCTCCAGCCGGATCAGTGGCGGCGGCAGCGGACGCTCGGGCGAGGGCAGGGTGAAGGGCGCGACCCGATCTTCGATGACGTTGGACACCGGCGGCAGCTTCGCGATCATCTTCAGGCGGGACTGGGCCTGGGTAGCCTTGGAGGCCTTGGCCCGGAAGCGGTCGACGAACGACTGCATGTGCGCCCGCTTGGCCTCGATCTTCACGCGCATGGCTTCTTGCAGGCGCAGCTTTTCGGTGACCTGGGTCTCGAAGCTGTCGTAGCCGCCGACGTAGAGGTCGAGCTTGCCGTCCTTCAGGTGAAGGATGTGGTCGACGGAGTTGTTGAGCAGTTCCCGGTCGTGGCTGATCACCATGGCGGTGTGCGGGTACTTCTTCAGCCGCGCCTCGAGCCACAAGGCGCCTTCCAGGTCGAGATAGTTCGTCGGCTCGTCGAGCAGCAGCAGGTCAGGAGCGGCGAATAGTGCCGCGGCCAGCGCCACACGCATGCGCCAACCGCCGGAGAACTCAGCCATCGGGCGCGCCAGATCGGCGTTGGAGAAGCCCAGGCCCGCAAGGATCTCGGCGGCGCGAGACGGTGCGCGATCGGCGTCGATTTCGATCAACCGGGCGTAGATCTCGCCCATGTGCTCCGGTTCGGCGGTCTCAAGGTCGGCCAGCAGGGTCGCGCGCTCGACGTCCGCGGCGAGCACGGTGTCGAGCAGTGGAACCGGCGTTGCCGGGTGTTCCTGATCCACCGAGCCGATGCGCGCGGCGCGCGGCAGGCCGATCTCGCCCGAACCAAGGACGAGCTGGTTCAGGATCAACTTGAACAGCGTCGATTTGCCCACGCCGTTGCGGCCCACCAGGCCGACCTTGGCGTCCTTGGGCAGGCTGACGGTCGCCTGGTCGAAGAACCGGCGGCCCCAGGCGTCGAATACGAGGTCTTTGATCTGCAGCATGTGAGGAATCGCGAAACGGGCGCGGACCAGCGCTTCACCGGACCTGCGGGGACGAGGGAAAGTCAGGTATGAGAAGCCGCGCCGCCGCCTGACCGGGCGCGTCCATAGCAGACCGACACGCCTCCGTCATGCCGATCCGCTAAGACTGTGGCGCCGCAGCGCCTTGGCGAGCGCGGGTCTGGCAGGTATAGAGCCCGCCACCTCGCGGCGCGCCGCTTGTCCCCACGCCAATCCAGAGACGCAAAGACACTCATGACCGAACGCACCTTCTCGATCATCAAGCCGGACGCCACCAAGCGGAACCTCACCGGCAAGATCAACGCGGTGATCGAGGACGCAGGTCTGCGCATCGTGGCCCAACGCCGCATCCGTATGACCGAGGCCCAGGCCAAGAAGTTCTACGAAGTGCACGCCGCGCGCCCGTTTTACGGCGAGCTGGTCGAGTTCATGATGTCGGCCCCGGTGGTCGTGCAGGTGCTCGAGGGCCCGAATGCGGTGGCCAAGTACCGCGAAGTCATGGGCGCCACGAACCCCGCCGACGCCGCCGAGGGCACGATCCGCAAGCTCTACGCCGAAAGTGTCGGCGAGAACTCGGTTCACGGCTCCGACAGCCAGGAAAACGCGGCGCTGGAAATCGTCCAGTTCTTCGACGAAGCCGACATCGTCGGCTGAGGCCCATCGTCCCTGAGCGTGTGGCGGGCGACCGCGATACGCTCAAGGCAACCCAATCCGCCCGGCGAAGGTTTCTTCGCCTGATATCCGAACCCATTCGAAAGTCACGATGAGAGAGTCCAAGATCGGGGGCTTCAACGAACGCCTGAGCTCCCAGGCGGAGGCCCGCAAAGCCCTGCTTGAGAAGTTCAAGCCGAAGCCCACCGTCAAGCCTGAGGTCTTCGAGACCCGCGCCCAACGCAAGGCTCGCGAAGTCGAGGAAGTCCGCGCCAAGCGGGCGGCCGACAAGGAAGCTGCGCGCCTGAAGGCCGAGGCCGAGGCGGAAGCCAAGCGTTTGGCGCTCGCCAACAACGAAGAGGCGCAGCTCGAGCTGAAGCGCCAGGAGCGCAAGGATCGCAAGGCCGCCGCCAAGGCCGAAGCCCGCGCCAAGCGCGAGGCCAAGTCAGCGATGCGTCGGGGCTGATAGCCCGGCTACAGCTCTACCGGGTGGCCGTGCGGGGTCCGCCGATAGGCGTCCTCCCAGGCATGCTTGCGCTCGGCGAGGGCTGACCCGGCGGCCAGCTGCTTTCCGGTCACCAGGTCCTCCAACGTCGCGAGCCAGTGCTCGTAGTAGCGCGAGCCGTCATCGTTTGGCCCCGCGGCCTTCAGCCGTTCTGAAAGCGCCTGAGCCCATTCCGCCCAAGTGAACGCCCCCTGCTCGTGGAGCTGCAGGGCGAGCGCGAATGCCTGCGCCTGCCAAGGCTCGGCGAACACGGGCCCGGTCTCGTCTTGCGGAAGGCGCGGAAGCGCCAGCGGGTCAGGCGCGTTCAAGATAGGGCTCCCAGAGGTCCAGGCAGACGCTGTCGCGTGGATCGGCCGCTTCCCCCCAAAGCTCGCGCGCCGTGAAGCGTACGGCATAAAGGTGGTGCGGGTCTTCACCGAGGCCGTGGGCGTTGGAGTCCGGGAAGACGTGGGCGCCGCGAGCGGCTTCGATCACCCCCAGGCGGCCGCGGACGTAGCGGGGCAAGCGAGTGTGGCCGAGGGGGTTGAGGTTGCGCGCACGCACCGCGTCGCCGACCAGGAACATTGGCTTGCTGGCGACCTCGCGGAGATAGGAGCCGCGGGCGCCAAGTGCGCCTTCTACCATATCGGCGCTGAGGCGAGGCGTCGCCTTCGGCGCGCCCGGAGCAGCTTTGCCGGACGCCAGCTCATCGGGGGTCACCAGGCCGTGGGTGAGGAGGCCTTCGACAGCGCCGGCGTACCACTTCTCGTAATAGGTCATCCGCAGATAGTCGGGGCCGGGAATGCGCTCGCGCCGATGTCGGCCGGCGTCGATGTTGCTCCGCGTCGGGCTCGCGATATTGATCGCGTGCATCCGGCCTTCCCAGGCATGATGGAACACCGACTCGTCGGCCTCGGGGGCGACAGGGCCAAGCCCATGCATGCCGCCCATGTCGTGCACGCTGTTCACAGCCTTGCCGTCCCGATCATGCCGTTGCGGGTGACCATTCCCGCCAGGGCGGCTTCATCGAGGCCCTCGGTGCCTGCAGGCCGCTCGGGAAGCACGAGGTACCGAATCTCGGCTGTCGAATCCCACACCATGACTTCCGTCTCGGGCGGCAGCTCGGTCCCGAACTCCTGGAGGACGCCGCGCGGATCAATCACCGCACGGGAGCGATAGGGCGAGGATTTGTACCAAACGGGAGGCAGGCCCAGCACCGGCCAGGGGTAGCAGGAGCACAGGGTGCAGACGACGAGGTTATGGACCTTGGGCGTATTCTCCACGACGACCATGTGGTCGCCCTGACCGCCGGCATAGCCGAGCTCGGCAATGGCGGAGGTGGCGTCCTCCATCAAGCGGGCCTTGTAGGCGGGGTCCGTCCAGGCGCGGGCCACCACGCGGGCGCCGTTTCGTGGTCCGACCTTGTGCTCGAAATGATCGACGATCGCATCGAGCGCCGCAGGATCGACGAGCCCTTTCTCCACCAACAGCGATTCCAGGGCCTTGACCCGCAAGGCCATGTCCGAGGGCGGGTCCTGTCCATGATGATGGTCGTGATCGTCGTGGTCGTGGGCCATGCCTCAAAGTGGCCGAGAAGTGCGCAAAGGTGAAGGGCCGGCAGGGTGACCGCGCCTGGGTCACCTGCGATGCTCAGAAGGCTTGGAGGGCTCTTCGCCGTGACCACGCCGCACCTGATCTACTTCTCCGACCCGATGTGTTCCTGGTGCTACGGCTTCTCGCCGGTCATCGAGGACATCCGCCGCACGTTTGGGCGAGCGCTTCCCATACGTATCGTCATGGGCGGACTGCGGCCGGGCACGGAAAAGCCGATGACTGAGGAAGCTAAACTTGAGATCGCCGATCACTGGACGCACGTCCATGAGGCCACGGGCTTGCCGTTCGACGGCGCCGGAATGTCGGCGCCGGGCTTTGTCTACGACACGGATCCTGCGGCTCGCGCGGTGGTGGTCGCGAGGCGGGATGGCGAAGAGATGGCGGCCACGTTCCTCGGCCACGCCCAGCGTGCCTTCTACGCGGAGGGCCGCGACGTCACGACCGAGGTCGTACTGGGCGACATCGCCGAAACGGTCGGCCTGGATCGCGAGTCCTTCCTGGCGGTCTGGGCGACGGAGGAGGCCAAGCAGGAGACCTGGCGCGACTACGCGATCTCGCAGCGGGCAGGGGTGACCGGCTTCCCGACCCTGGTAGCCGGGCCTAACCCCGAGGGCGTCTACGGCGTCGTCACCCGTGGCTTCGCACCGGGCGAACAGGTCGTGGGCATCCTCAGGGAATGGCTGGAGCGGATCGGCGCCTGACGGTCACTTGACCGCGGGAATTACAGATGTAATCCTTGCGACCTGAAGGTTTCTTCGCGGGGTCGCAATGCGCAAGTCGATCGCAGTGGTCGTGGGCCTGGCAATCCTCGCCGCAACGCAGGCCGCGGCCGGCGCGCCCGTCACGGAGGATGCCAAGCGCGAGGTCGTTTCGAAGGCAGCAACCGCCTTGGCCGACGGCTACGTCTATCCCGATCTTGGCCGCAAGGCCGGCGCCGCCATCCAGAAGAGACTGGATGACGGCGGCTATGCAGGGATCGCCGACACAGGCGCGTTCGCCCTTCGCCTGACTGAGGACCTGCAGGCGGTGACCCATGACAAGCATATGCGGGTGATGGACCCGCAGGGCCAACCGCCCCCAGGCATGCCAGTTGGTCCTCCGCCGCGCAGCCGGGCGGGCTTCATCCGGGTGGCGCGTCTGCAGGGCAATGTCGGCTATATCGAGCTTGGCGGCTTCCCGACGCCCGGCATGTTCAAGGACGCTGCTGACGCGGCCATGCTAGCGGTCGCCGGGACCGATGCGCTGATCATCGACATGCGGGGCAACGGCGGCGGCTCACCGGACGCGGTCAGCTACCTCTGCAGCTTCTTCTTCGATCCTGCCAAGCCCACACACCTCAACGATCTGATCTGGCGCGAGCGCGGAACGGAGACCTTCCGGACCGAGACCTTCTCCACCGTCGCTGTGCCGACCCACTACCTTGGCAAGCCGGTGGTGCTGATCACCGGGCCGCGCACCTTCTCCGGCGGTGAGGAGTTCACCAACGACCTGAAGGTGCAGAAACGCGCCGTGGTGGTCGGCGAAAGCACCGGCGGCGGCGCCAATCCTGGGGGAACCCAGCCGGTTGGCGCAGGCCTTTTCCTGTTTGTGCCGGGCGGCCGGGCGGTGAACCCGATCACCAAGACGAGCTGGGAGGGCGTCGGCGTCTCTCCGGACGTTCCTACCTCCCCTCAGGCCGCTTTCGCCGCGGGCTACAAGGCCGCCCTCGAGGCCGCCAAGCCGTCGCCTGTCCGGGAGGCCGTGAAGGCCAAGCTCGCCGCGGGTGGCGCCGAGCCGAACGCTTGGGTGGAAGCCTCCTTGCAGGCGCCGCCCAGCGGTCCTTCACCTCGCAGTGAGCCGGCCCTGCGCGCGATCATTGCCGACGCGGTTGCGGGAAAGGTCAACTACGCGACCATGACGCCCGATTTCATCAAGTCCGCGCAGCCGCAGTTCGAGACGGCGCATATAGATATCATCGCTCTCGGAGCGCTGAAGGCCGTGATGTTCGAGCACGTCGATCCGTTCGGCGCGGATGTCTTCCGCACGGAGTTTGAACACGGCGCGCTCGAATGGACCTTCTTCGTCAACGCCGAGGGCAAGGTCGCTGTCGCCTTCTACCGTAAGCTGCCGGGCGGGGCAGCCTAGAGGACCCGCGACCTACTTCACCCTCGGCGGTGGGGCGTGGCCCAGCTCTTGGATGAGCTTGGTAAGCAGGTACAGCCGGGGCGTTACCGTGCCGAGCAGCAGGTACTCGGTGTCGGAATGGAAGCCGCCGGCGGCTGGGCCCAGGCCGTCCAGGGCCGGGATGCCGCTGTCGACCGCCAGCGCCGACTCTGACGCGCCGCCGTTGCCGCCGCGGGTGATCTTCATCCCAAGGCCCGCGTAGATCGCCTCGGCGCGAGCGGCGAGGGCGTCAGTGCCGGGGTTGATTGGCAGGGGCGGGAAGGACTTTTCCCCCCCGCGATTGATGCTGACCTTGGTTTCGGGGACCAGAGTCGTCGCGGCGTTCTTCTCCAGGATCGCCTGCACCTTGTCGTAGTCGGCCTTGTCGCGCACCCGCACGTTGATCTGGGCTTCGGCGGTTTCCGGGATGATGTTGGCGCGGCTCCCGGCTTCGAGGATCGTCAGGTTCGCCGTCAGGCCATCGCCCGACTTTGGGAAGACGTCGTCAGCCTGGATCTGATGGATCAGTTCGACGGCGGCGTTGCGACCCTCCTGCGGCGCGATACCCGCATGGGCGGCTCGGCCCTTCACTTCGATGTGGAAGGTGGTCGAGCCCTTGCGCCAGACGGTCAGGACATCCGGCGTGTCTCCCGGCTCAAGGTTCAGCTCGACGTCGGCATCGGCGACCAGCTTCGCGATCAGGGCTTGGGTCCCCGTCGAGCCGCGCTCCTCGGAGGTCTCGATCAGGAAGACGATCTGCTTGAAATCCTTGAAGCCCAGGTCGTGCAGGATCTGCAGCGCGTAGACGCCCTCGACCACACCGCCCTTCTCGTCGGAGACGCCGGGGCCATAGGCTTTCTCGGCGTCCATCCGGAACGGGCGCTTGGCGACCGTGCCTGGGCCGAACACCGTGTCGATGTGGCCGATCAGCAGGATGCGGCCCTTGCCGGTCCCTTTCAGCGTGGCGACCGTGTTCTCCGGGAGACCCGGGGCCTCGGCAGGCACCATCTCCACAGCGAAACCCAGGCTTTTCAGGTGGGCGGCCAGGACGCCCGCCACCTTGCGTCCGCCATCGACGTCGCCGGTGCCCGAGTCGATGTTCACAACCTGCTCGAGAAGCTTGAGCTGCTCAGGCTTGACCGCTTCGGCCGCCGCCCAGACCTTGGCGTCTCGCACCGACGGTTGTGGTGCGGCCAGCGCTGGAAAGCCGACCAGCGCCGCGAAACCCGCGAGCGCGACGAACCCAAGCTTCATGAAATCCCCCAGACTCTCTGGGCGCCACCATGACCGGCCGTCCGCCTAGGATCAAAGTGAAACGACGGCGCGGCTGCGGGTCACCTTGCGCCTTGGCCTGAGGCACGCGATATCCTCCTGTGACGAGCCATCGGCAGGCTCGACAAGATTCCAAGAAGGACTTCCCCTATGCGTGACCCCGTCACCACCGCGCTGGGCCTCGTGCCGATGGTCGTCGAGCAGACGAGCCGAGGCGAGCGCGCTTACGACATCTTCTCCCGCCTGCTGAAGGACCGGATCGTCTTTCTGGCCGGTCCTGTGGAGGACGGCATGGCGGCGCTGATCTGCGCCCAGTTGCTCCACCTCGAGGCGGAGAACCCGAAGAAAGAGATCCAGATGTATATCAACTCGCCGGGCGGCGTGGTGACCTCTGGCCTCGCGATCTACGACACCATGCAATACATCAAGAGCCCGGTGATCACCCTTTGCCTCGGCATGGCGGCCTCCATGGGCTCGTTCCTGCTGATGGCTGGCGAAAAGGGCCAGCGGATCGCCCTGCCGAACTCGCGGATCATGGTGCACCAACCGTCGGGCGGCTTCTCTGGCAAGGCCTCGGACATCGAACGTCACGCCGAGGACATCATCAAGACCAAGCAGCGGCTGAACGAGCTCTACGCCAAGCACACCGGCCAATCGGTGGAAACGGTGGAAGCGGTGCTCGACCGCGACAGCTTCATGACCGCCGAAGAGGCCAAGGCCTGGGGCATCGTCGACCACGTCTGGGAAAAGCGCGAAAGCGAGAGCTAGGCGTCCAGACGGCGGCGGGCGGCCTCCATCAGGCGAGCCTGCCCGGCGACGTCGGTCACGTCGATCCGCTCGTCCGGATCGCTGATGTCCGCGAACATGCCTTTGGGGTCCTCGTGGAAATGCAGGAACCCGCGGGACTTGCGGTAGAAGATCCCGCGCTTCTTCTCGGTCAGGCCGGGAAGGGTCCTGATCTGCACGAGCAGGTCTTCGATCCGATCCAGGTCGGCGTCGCGGGCGTGCCTCATGGCTCATCCTGCGGATACTGGGCGGGGCGCGCCAGATAGTAGGCGATGCCGGCACTCGCCTCATCCCCTTCGACTGCGGCGTTGTGAACCCGGGCATCGAAGCCGCCGCGCTCGTGACGCTTTGCCAGTCGTCGGGCCTCGATCTCCTGCTGCGTGACACCGGCCGCCTGGGCGAGCGCGACCACGACCTCGCCGAGGTCCGCCAGTTCGTCGATCAGATCCGTGCGCGAAGTCGCCGATCTCGCCTCTATGGCTTCCTCGACCAGCTTATCCTTCAGCCGCGCTATGAACTCGGCGTCGTCTAGGCGCCGAGTAAAGACCTTCAGGCCCTGCGCCTGCATCATCGCCGGCAGCTTGTCGCGGATCAGCTTGTCGACCTTGAAGCGCAGCGTCATGGCGTGCCCTTGAAGACCTGGTAGCCGGCGATCTCCGCGATCGCGAGCATCTCGCGATCACCGCTCGTGTCGCCGTAGGCCGCCTTGACCTCCAGGTCTGGGCCGAACGCCGCCTTGAGGCGCACGACCTTCTCCGGCCCCCGACAATTGGGCGTGGCAAAGCCGCCTTCGACCCGATCCTGGCCGTCGAAGGCGAGCTGCGTGCCGATAAGCTCGTCCGTCCCCAAGCCGCGCGCGAAGGGCGCCACGACGAGGTCTGGCGAGGCGGTCACGATGACCAGGCGCACGTGCTGACTTCGCCAGCGCTTCCAGGCGGCGACGGCGTCGGGGCGGAACAGACTGCGCGAAAAACGCTCGGCAAACTCGCGGGCGTCGGCATCGAGCCGGAGGCGGGGGACGCCCTTTAGGAACTCCCGCACCGCCGCCGCCTTGATCCGCCCCCGATCGCGATGGAACAGATACGCCACCGCGCTGGGCGTGAGCCTGACGAGCCCCACCGCATAGCGGACCGGGCCAGCCCGCCACTTCAGGAAGGCGGTGAAGCTGTCGCGGACCGTCAGTGTGCCGTCAAAGTCAAAGGCCACGATGGGCGCTGGCGCTGGTTGTCCCACGACAGTCTCGACGGCCGGCCGATCTTGTGCCATTTCGGCCCAAATCCCATCTTAGGTCGCGACGAGTCCGCAATTGGGCTCGCGCCGCCAATTGTCGCTAGACGGTGGCAAGGCTTGTGATCCCGGTCGGGATCGAGGAATGTCAAGACTTAGACAACCCGCGGCGCGTATTCTGCAGTGATAGGGCGGCAACGTCCGTGGGGCGCGATTCAGGCTTAGGAGCCGGTTCGGGTCGCCTAGAGAGTGAGAACCGATAATGACCAAAGCCGCGAGCGGAGATTCGAAGAGCACGCTATATTGCTCGTTCTGCGGCAAGAGACAGCATGAGGTTCGCAAGCTTATTGCGGGCCCGACGGTGTTCATCTGCGATGAATGCGTCGAGCTGTGCATGGATATCATCCGCGAAGAACACAAGATCTCCTTCGTAAAGTCGAAGGACGGCGTGCCCACGCCGAAGGAAATCCGTGAAGTCCTCGACGATTACGTAATTGGCCAAGATCACGCCAAGAAGGTTCTCTCTGTCGCGGTTCACAATCACTATAAGCGCTTGAACCACGCAACGAAGAACAACGACGTCGAACTGGGCAAGGCGAACATCCTGCTGATCGGGCCGACCGGCACCGGCAAGACACTGCTGGCTCAGACGCTCGCTCGAATCATCGACGTCCCGTTCACCGTCGCCGACGCCACGACGCTCACGGAAGCCGGCTACGTGGGTGAGGGTGTCGAGAACATTATCCTGAAATTGCTGCAGGCCGCCGACTACAACGTCGAACGCGCCCAGCGCGGCATCGTCTACATCGACGAAGTCGACAAGATCAGCCGCAAGTCGGACAACCCCTCGATCACCCGCGACGTGTCGGGCGAGGGGGTGCAGCAGGCGCTGCTGAAGATCATGGAAGGCACCGTCGCCTCCGTGCCACCGCAGGGCGGGCGCAAGCATCCGCAGCAGGAGTTCCTGCAGGTGGACACCACCAACATCCTGTTCATCTGCGGCGGGGCCTTTGCGGGCCTTGAGAAGATCATCTCGGCGCGCGGGCAGGGCACCTCGATCGGCTTCGGCGCCAAGGTCACGGACCCCGACGACCGGCGGACCGGAGAGATCTTCCGCCAGGTGGAGCCGGATGACCTGCTACGCTTCGGCCTGATCCCCGAATTCGTCGGCCGCCTGCCGGTCATCGCGACCCTGGACGACCTCGACGAGAAGGCCCTGGTGAAGATCCTCACCGAGCCGAAGAACGCCTTCGTGAAGCAGTATGTACGGCTGTTCGACATGGAGAACGTCGGCCTGACCTTCACCGACGACGCGCTCAATGCCGTGGCCCGCAAGGCTATCGCCCGCAAGACCGGCGCTCGCGGCCTGCGTTCGATCCTCGAGGCGATCCTGCTCGACACCATGTACGAGCTGCCAACCTATGACGGCGTGGAAGAAGTCGTGGTCAACGCCGAGGTCGTGGAGGGCCGCGCTCAGCCGCTGATCATCTACGCCGAACGTCGCGACAAGGGCGGCGCGGCCTAAGTCCTTCCGGCAAGCCTGGACGCCAAAGCCCCGCAGGTGACTGCGGGGCTTTTTCGTGCGCGATACTTTGCCCAGCAAAGGGAGGCGCGACTTGGCGATCACCGGCCTGGACCACATCAACATCCGCACCAAAGAGCTGGCCAAGACCCGCGCCTTCTTCATGGAGGTCCTGGGCCTGACTGAGGGCTGGCGGCCGGACTTCCCGTTCGCGGGCGCGTGGCTCTATGCGGGCGGCCGTGACGTCGTGCATCTGGTCGAGATCGCACGGCCTGCGGCGGCGTCGCGGGGCTCTGCCCTGGACCACTTCGCCTTCACCATCGACGACTACGAGGACGCCAGGCGTCGGCTCGACGCAGTCGGTATGACCTATGAAGCCGGCGAGGCGCCGAACGGTGGCATCCGCCAGATCTTTGTGACTGAATTGAACGGGGTGACCATCGAGCTCAACTGCCGGGCGCCGGCCGGCTAGTGGCGGTTCTCGCCCCGCCTTGCGATCGGGCGCTCGCCGGCGCCGCACGGCCGGGCGCACAGGACCACTCCGAGCGCGCACGCACCCTGGTCCTGGCGGGGACTGTGCTGGGCTCGGGGTTGGCCTTCATCGACGGCTCGGCGGTGAACCTGACCCTGCCGGTGATCCAGCAGGCGCTAGGCGGCGACCTTACCTCGGCCCAGTGGATCATGAACGCCTACGCCCTGATGCTGAGCGCGCTCGTGCTGGCGGGTGGCGCCGCCGCGGACCGATATGGCCGCAAGCGAGTGTTTGCAGGTGGGGTCATCCTGTTCACCGTCGCCTCGATGGCCTGTGGGTTGGCTCCCAGCCTGCCGTTCCTCATTGCCGCACGGGCGGTCCAAGGCGTTGGCGCGGCTCTGCTCACGCCGGCGAGCCTGGCGTTGCTGGGGGCGACCTACGACGCCAAGGGGCGAGGGCAG
>DASXKT010000085.1:0-6473 GCA_036496685.1 Phenylobacterium sp. | reverse complement strand
GCTCCGCATTGCTGGGTCCCTCTAATGTCTGAAGACCCTGCGCGCCGGTCCCGAGGGAAACGCCGCAGGCGCTCCGAAACCTGCGGCAGTTCGATCAAAGCGGCAGTTCGCTGATCTGGATCGGTCGGTCCCCCAGGGCGTCCGTCGTCAGGCGAACCCGGCGTGGGCGCTGGCAGACCTCCTCGACATGCCCAAGGGCCTGGAGGGTCTCCAAGGCATCCTCGGCCGCAGCCGTGGACCGGGTCTGGACAGGCCCGCGTTGTACGCCTCCGGTGGCGGCCGCCTAGCATAGGCCGGAGCCTGCGGGCCAAGCTGCGGTGCTAAGGACGTCCTTAGTCACGGTGTTAGCAGCGCAGCATGACGTACTCGGCGGTTGTAGTGGGGCCAGAGCGGCGTCGGCGGTTCACGGAAGACCAGAAGCTGGCGATCCTGACGGCGGCCTTTGCGCCGGGTGCGGTCGCGTCCGATGTGGCGCGGCAGGCCGACGTCTGCACCAGCGTTCTCTATCGCTGGCGACAGATTTATAGGGCGCAGGGCAGACCCGACGGCTTTGCGCCCGCGGTGGTGATTGACGCGCCGAGGAGCCAAGGGCGTCTCGGGACCGAGCCGTCGATGGTCGTGGAGTTCTCCGGCGGCGCGCGGGTGAGCATCGCCTCGAGCGCGCCAGCCGCCCTGGTCACAGCCGCGCTTCGGGCGCTCCGATGATCCCGATCCGTTCGGACGTCCGGGTATGGATCGCCACCGGCCACACCGATATGAGGAAGGGCATGCAGGGCCTGGCCCTGCTGGTCCAGGAGCACCTGAAGCGCGATCCCCACAAGGGCGATCTCTACGTGTTCCGCGGCCGCTCTGGGCGGCTGCTCAAGATCATCTGGCACGACGGTCTGGGCCTGTCGCTCTACGCCAAGCGGCTGGATCGCGGCCGCTTCGTGTGGCCCCAGACGGTCGGCGGGGCGGTGGCGCTCAGCTCGGCCCAGCTAGGCTATCTGCTCGAGGGGATCGACTGGCGTAATCCGCAGATGAGCTGGCGGCCGACGGCGGCCGGATAGGCGCAAAATAGTTCGCCGCGCCGGCATTTAGGGGCGCCACAAGCGGCGATTTCTATGATTCCATCAGGCTCATGGACGCCGTCCACGAGCCCGTACCGGACGATATCGCAGCGCTCAAGGCGGCGCTCGCGGCCGCCCAGATCCGAGCCGATGTCGCCGAGGCTGAGCTGGCAGAAGAGCGCGCCAGGCGCTCCGACGATCAGGCCCTGATCGCCCATCTGAAGCTGCAGATCGCCAAGCTAAACCGCCAGCAGTTCGGGCCGCACTCGGAGCGCAGCCGCAGGCTGCTGGACCAGCTGGAGCTGCAGCTCGAGGAGCTGGAGGCCTCCGCCAGCCAGGATGAGCTCCTGGCCGAGATCGCCGCAGCCAGGACCACGACGGTCGCGGGCTTCCAGCGCAAGCGACCCGCCCGCAAGCCGTTCCCCGAGCACCTGCCGCGCGAGAGGGTGGTGGTGGCCGCGCCCGCCGCCTGCCCCTGCTGCGGCGGGGCGCGGCTCTCCAAGCTCGGCGAGGATGTCACCGAGACCCTGGAGGTGGTCCCGCGTCAGTGGAAGGTGATCCAGACCGTCCGCGAGCGGTTCTCCTGCCGCGATTGCGAGACGATCACCCAGCCGCCCGCCCCGTTCCATGTGACCCCCAGAGGGTGGGCAGGGCCCCATCTCCTGGCGATGATCCTGTTCGAGAAGTTCGGGCAGCATCAGCCGCTTAATCGCCAGGCTGAGCGCTACGCGCGCGAAGGCGTGCCGCTCAGCCTCTCGACGCTCGCCGACCAGGTTGGCGCGGTCTGCGTGGCGCTCGATCCTCTACTGCAGCGTCTGCAAGCCCACGTCCTGGCCGCTGAGCGATTGCACGGCGACGACACCACCGTGCCGGTGCTGGCCAAGGGCAAGACCGACATCGCTCGATGTTGGACCTATGTGCGCGACGATCGCCCGTTCGGCGGGACCGCGCCGCCGGCGGCGATGTTCTACTATTCACGCGACCGGCGCGGCGCGCACCCGCAAGCTCACCTCAAGGCCTGGAGCGGCGTCCTGCAGGCTGACGCCTATGGGGGCTACGGCGAGCTCTATCTGGCCGATCGCACCCCCGGCCCGGTACTGGAAGCCGCCTGCTGGGCCCATGGCCGGCGCAAGTTCTTCGAGCTGGCCGATATCGAGGCCGCCGCCCGGCGTAAGGCCGCGGGCCAGACCCCCCAGGTGGTCGCCCCGCTGGCCCTGGAAGCCGTGCAGCGCATCGATGCGATCTTCGCCATCGAGCGGCAGATCAATGGCCTCACCGCCGCCGAGCGCCTGGCGACCCGCCAAGACCTGAGCGCGCCGCTCGTCGCCGATCTCAGAGCCTGGATGTTCCAGCATCGCGCCGAGATGTCGCCCGGCGCCAAAACCGCCAAGGCCATGGACTACATGCTCAAGCGATGGGACGCCTTCAGCCGCTTCCTCACCGACGGCCGGATCTGCCTCAGCAACAACGCCGCCGAGCGCGCGCTTAGAGGGATCGCGCTCGGCCGCAAGGCGTGGCTGTTCTGCGGCTCCGACCGCGGCGGCGAGCGGGCCGCGGCGATGTACAGCCTGATCGTCACCGCCAAGCTGAACGACGTCGATCCGCAGGCCTGGCTCGCCGATGTTCTCAGCCGCATCGCCGAGCACCCCGCCGGCCGGATCGACGAGCTGCTGCCCTGGAACTGGCGGCCAACCCTAGACTCGAAAGGCATCGCCGCTTGACGGCCAAGCGGCCCGCCGCGGGCGTGCCGGAGCTGGAGAGAGCGCGGGTCACGGCGGCTTGCCAGCAGTTCATCGACGACGTGCTGAAGCCGAGGTTCCTGCCGGCCATCCGCCCCACGCAGTTCAACTATCCCATCGATATCCACGGCAAGTGGCGCGGCCGTTCCTACAGCTTCATTCAGCGCTACAGGTCTGGCCACCCAGAGAACCTAGGCGAGGAGTTCGACAGCGCCTTCACCCGCCTGGATTGGATCAGCCGCGATCGCTTCAACATCCAATGGCATCGGCACACCGGCGCCTGGTTCCGCCTCTACCGCGCCCAATCGCTCGTCGAAGCCCTCAAGATCATCGAAACTGACGGCCTCTTGCACCCGGTCTAGCGCGACTGCCCGCGGTGCTCGCCGGATGGGTACATTCAACCAGGCCGACTTCCTCGCCCCCGCCAACGACCGTCAGACGGGCGGCGCGGGGCTCCGGCTAGGCACTTGCGGTGGAAGGGACTGTTTGGGCCGTTCGAGGCTTTAGGAACCAGCGCTCGACGCCGAAATGGGACAGAGCGCCTGCAAGTAGGGATAGTGCAGCCAGCACGCCGACCTGAAACAGGCTCTTCGGAATGCCGACGGCCCACATGATCGGTATGTGCCAGAGGTAGACGCCGTAGGAGATGCGGCCGACAAATCGGAGGGGGGCGGCGGCCAGGCGCTGGGGCGGATTGGCGATCACCAGGGCGGTCAGCACCTCAGCGACGGGTTGGACGGCGATGAAGGTGACGCTCGTGCGGGCGAGGATTACAAGGCCGAACAGGGCGATCAACGAGAGCCGCCCGGAGGTGAAGCTGATCGGACGCAGGGCGAGAGCCGCGCCCAGCACTAGGCCGGTGGCGTGCAGGGGGGTGAAGTAGTAGGCCGCCGGATGCCCGGGCCAAATCCCGGCGCAAGCCGAACGCACCAGCGTCAGGATGGCCCAGACGCCGACAAGGACGAGCGCGGCGGTCTGGCCCTTCAGGCGCAGAAGGCCGAGCAAGGCTAGCGGCCACACGATGTAAAACTGTTCTTCGATGGCGAGGGACCACGTATGGGAAAGCGGCGTCTCGGCCGGCCAGAACGTCTCGCGCAAGTTGGTCAAGTAGAACGCGGCGACCCCGACGTCGAGCCAGCGACGACCGGCCAACTGCGGGAAGAGCAGAGGGGATAGCGCGACGTAGGCCCCGAGCAGCACCGCCAGTGCCGGTAGAAGCCGCGAGGCCCTTCGCATCAAGAAGTTGCGATAATCAATTCCGCCGGCGGCTTCAGTTTCGCGGGAGAGGATGCTGGTGATGAGGTAGCCGGAGAGGACGAAGAACACGTCCACGCCCAGCGAGCCGCCGGTGATGAAACCTCCCGCGAAGTGGAAGCCCATTACGGCGAAGATCGCGAACGCGCGCAGGCCGTCGAGTTCAGGCTCGTAGTTCGGCTTCACGGCCCCACCTTGGGCGGGCGCCGCCCAGCGTCGTCACGGCGTGTGTCACCAAGCTTAGCTTTATCCGAGCCCACCGCGCCAGCCCCACAGTTCAGCTGGTGACCAACTTTAGGGCCGGCGAACTGAACACCTCGGCCAGCGACCGCTCACCGAGCCCGATCGCCAGCTACCGCCCCACAAAGCGGCTCGCTGAGCACCTCCCGCTGCACTCGGGTCGGCTTGGACTTATCCTCGAACATCATGATACCAGCGCGCTTCGCGTCGGGCTGGCCGTAGAGCCTGACGCTGTGCGTGGCGCAGAGGTTACGCAGCGACTTCGGACCAAGGGTACCCAGGCGCATGACCACAGGGCGGGTGGTCAGGAACGGATCGTTGCGCACGAGGTCGGTTCCGAACACGACGCCAGTGTCGTCGACCAGCACGAGGTCGACGTCCATTCGCCGGATCTCACGACTGGCCGTCGCGTAAGGGTGGACAAAGTCGTGGACCTGCCAAAGCCGAATCGGCAGCAGCACCAGGACCGATGCCGCCGCAGCGATCAGGAAGACAGTTCGCGGCATGCCCGGCGACGTCGCCTCCGCCCCATCGGTTAGCCGGAACCAGGCCCAGGCGGCGAGCAGGCAGGTCGAACCCAGCATGCCGTGCAGGTAGCGGTAGCCCCAGCCGTGGCCCTGGTAGGGCAGGAGGACCAGCATCGCAGCCAGGGTGAGCAGGATGCCGAGCGCCATGGCGCGTAGCGGGCCGGGCCCGCGAAGCGCAGGTGGAATGGCCAGGAGCAGCAGTGGGATGGTCAACAGGCTCTGCCAGCTGCAGAACCGGACTAAATTCTGGGCCATCATGCCAACGCCCCTGGGGTCGAAGGCTGTGACGAGCCCGAGGACGCGAGCGGCGATGCCTGCGTCGCCCGCGCTTGCCGCCGCCACCGAGACGACGCCGAGGCTGTGCAGCAACACCGGAGGATACAGCATCCAGAAGACGCCAATCACCGCGTAGGCGCAGGTGTGGAAGAGCGCGGCTCCCCATCGGCGCGCGAGCCAGAACTCCAGTACGAAGGGCGCGGCGAACAACGGGTGAAAGATGATCTGGTGCAGGCCGGTCGCGAGGAAGGCCACCATGGCTGCCGCGCCATGGCCGAGCTTGCCGCCTCGCAACACCAGCCACAGCCAGACCATGTTGAGCGCCAGGTGCGCTGACATGGCATAGGCAGTCATGCCCGTGACCAGAAGCTGGGCTGAGGTGGCTAGCAGCACGCTCGCCGCGACCGCTATTCCGGGCTTTTCAGGCCAAAGGCGCCGCGCCACGCCGAATGTGGCGAGCACCGAGATCGCGGCCCACAGTGGGCTGATCAGCGTCTCGGCACCGAGGCTCGCCCCAAGGGCGCGAAAGATGGCGTTCACGGGGAGGTAGTTGGAGACCCAGTAGGCGTACCCTGGAACCGGCAGGCCGAACTGCGGCAGGAGCGCCGGGACGTAGGCTTTCCACGCCGACGGCACCATCGCGGCAAGTTCGCCGTGGCGGAAGATGTCGGCGTCGAACACCTGCAGGAATTCGTCCATCGAAAGCGGATAGCTTTCGTAGACAATCAGGCTTCCCAACCAAGCGAACGAACCCACGGCGAGGGCCATGGCGACGCCGGCGGGCCAGCCTTTCGGCGAGCTGGTGGCTGATGCCGGCAGCGGCCTTGCCAAATAGAGCGACAAAAGCAGGACGAACGACACCGCCACCACCGGATCGTCCTGTCTATGCAGGAAGAACTCGGTGAGCCCCCTGCGGACCCCAAACCAGGAATTCACGAACGAGCCCGCTAGCAACACAATCATCGTCCGGCGCCAGGCAACCATGGCGGGGGTCAGGAATTCGGTGCGGGCCGGGGCTTTCAGGGTCTTCAGCGACAAGGACCGGCTCCGCGAGATGGCTCTTCTCAGGCACTAGGCCGGGTTGGTGACTTCCGGCTTAACGACGTGCACCCGAGGCATTGCTGAAAGCGTCCGCGTTGCGCGATTGTCGTCACGACTAGGGGAAACAGCTCAGACCGGCCCGATCATTCGGGCAGCTAGAGATCCTGGTTCAAGCCGGGAAGGCGGCTCCCATCGCAAATTGATGTCTAGACCGTATGTTCGCGGGTGCTGGTGGCCCACCCTCGCGGTAAGCCAGATCGGGGGTTGCTCCGGATAGGCCAGAGCCGAGCCCCATGCTTAGCGAGGGCGAGCCGTGAAGGAGCATAGCGAACTTTTCGTCGGCCTGG
>DASXKT010000084.1:0-8804 GCA_036496685.1 Phenylobacterium sp. | reverse complement strand
GCCCTGGCGGGTCTTTGTCAGTCGGGCAGTCCGGATTGAGGAAGTCCAGGATGGTCGGCAGATCGCTGCAACCCTCGACCTGGGTCGCGTGCGCCAGGCTCAGCATGGCGATGTTGTCGGCGATCGCGCCGATCTGGTGGCCCATGATCTTAGTGGCGTCGACGACCACCAGCACACCCATGAACTGGCTCTCCAGGCGCGAACTCAGGCGGCTGCCGGCGCCGCCCGAAGGCATGCGGTAGAATTGGTCATCCACCTCGACATTGCCGCCTTCCGGCTTGGTCCCGGTGATGTACCAGGCCTGGATCGGATGGGTGACGGTGGCCAGCCGCTCAGCTTGAGCGGTGTAGTGAAATCCCAGCATCTGGCTGTGGCGCTTGCGGACGTCGTCCATCAGCGCCTGGGGCGCCGTGGTGAACACGATCAGCAGGTTGGTCTTGCAGGGAAAGTTGCGGTTTGGCCGCTTCTCGACCGGCGCGCCGACGCTGGCGGAGACCGCCCTAACCCGGGCGGTCACGAAACGGTTGAACGCAGGCGTGAGCCCGCCGGTCGCCGGGCACAACGGATCCGCCCACCGAGACAGTTGATCGATGCGGCTCGTGGCGCTGTGCGCTTCGACGAAGCGGTTCACCAGGTCCGGCAGCTTCTCCTGCTCGAGTTTCGGCGCGACCACGGTCAGGCCTTCGATCGTGGGGGTGGCCAGAGGCGCCAATGCTTCCGCGCGCCCGTCGGAGGCCCAGGCCGTCTGAGTCAGGGACAACGCCGCCGCGGCCAAGGCCACGGCAGCGACGAACCGACGGGGACGTCTGGATCTCTCCAAGTCGAACGCTCCTTCGAGGTTCGGAGGAAAATCTAGGGGGGACTGAGGGGCAAGTACACGGGGTGCCCAATCTGACCCGCTTGGCCGCTGGCGCCGACGACGTAGGATGGAGACCGCCGCCAAAGTTCAGAAGCGGCCTTCGTGTCGGGCATGGGGCGGCCGAGACCTGGATAGGGTTGATGGTGCTGATCGACGTGATTTTTCCGGCTGTCTCGGGCAATCGAGATCAACGCGAACACGCTCATGACGCCGATCACCGCGGCGATTGAAACGACCCAGAGGGACGTGATCATGACAATGCGGCGCCAGAGCATGCGCCTGTCTTGAACGATCAGTCTTGCGACGCGACTAACAGGTGGCGCTCTCCGTAGCCCTAGCCGCGCCAGGCGTTTCCGCCGGCGGAGACGCCATCGCCGTGGGCAGTGCGGTAGCTCTGGATGGCGGCGGCCAGGTCGGCGGCCGACATCGGGCCGGGCTGGCCATTTGTCAGCCGGTCCCAGGCGAAGCCGACCCCCTGGGCCACGGCCTTGCCGGCATCGGTGCTCGTGTCGATGTGCATGGTCTTCAGCACATCGGCCAGGCTGAGTCCTTTCGACGAGCCCGCCTCCTGGATCAGTTCCTGGGCGAGGTCGGCTGAATCTCGTCCGGCCAGGCCGACGGCGTCGGCCGATCCGTCATCCGACCAGCTCATCACCTGCACGCCGCCGATAGCGCCTGGCGTGCCTGGCGCGCCGCCCTGCCGAGGCTGGCCGGCGATCACGGACTGGAGCAGGTCCGGTTTCCCATCCGCGCCAAAGACCAGGGGAGCGGTCAGGCTCTGTGTATCGAGCAGCGCGTCCATCATCGAGGCGAAGGGGAGGGGCGAGGCCTTGGGGGCAGGCCGCGGCGAAGTCCCGGCAGTCCCTGCCGGCTGGATCGGATCCTGCCTATCCGCCGGCAAGTCCGGCGCGCCGGGGTCCGGATTGGGCGCCTGCGGCTTGGTCGCGGCGAAGAGCGGCCAATTCGTTGAAAAAACCGTGACTTGCATGAACCAACACCCCGCAAGGCTCTCTCAAGCGGCGGATCAGACCTCGCCGGGCGTTCCGCCGGGTCGCGGTGCGCCGCACAGCTCAGGGCAAGTTTCGTGCAACCGGTCGGGCGTTCGGAAAGGGCCGCGGGTCGGGTGTCTGCCCCCCTTGCTCCTAGGGCGTGACCGGATGCTGCGACGTCTCGCAGTCGGCCACCCTCGGCTGGCAGTGGAGCCGCGGGGAGAACGTGGACCCACGCATCGGACCCCGCCAATGAGCGCCAGCTCGGATCATGGTTCCCGCACTCCGCGCGGCCTGCCGGCAGCCACCGAACGCCTTGTGCACGCGAGCGAGATCATCGTGGTCACGGCGGCCGAAGTTCTCGTGGTCATATCGATGCTGGTCGCGACCGTCGTCCTCTATGCGCTGTTCTTTGGTCGCCTGGCCGAAGCCTTGCGCGAGGTCCATTCGCTCGATGTCTTGCAGGCCGCGGCTGAGCGGGTCTTCGCGGGCGTGCTGCTCCTGATGCTCGGGCTGGAACTGCTCAAGAGCCTCACGAAGTTCTTCACCGGGTTCGAAGTCCAGGTTCAGATCATCCTGGTCGTGGCGATGATCGCGGTCACCCGGCACATCATGCTCGTCGACCTGGAGCACACCGAGTGGACGACCCTGGTGGGGGCGGGCGTTCTCATACTGGCGCTGGCGATCAGCTACGCGCTCGTGCGGCGGCAGGGTTCGAACGCCGGCAAGGATCAGGCCGCCGGCGACGGCTAGGCCGCGATTGTTCCGGGGCGCAGCTTGAGGGGCCTCGCGCGTCCGCAAGGACTTCGGCTAACCTTGCCGCAGAGGGAACGCCAGTATGATTGTGGGTCGGTATCGCGGGGGCTCGGGCGGATGACGGCGAGCTATCGGAGTCTTTCGCACGAGGTCGCGGGCGTCAGGGCCAAGGCCTTGGCCGCGGCCTCGGAGATCCTGGCGACCCAGGGTGTCGACGAGCTCAACCTGAGGGCCATCGCGGAGAGCGCGGGCATCGGAATTTCGTCGATGTACCACTACTTCGCGAACAAGGAGGAGCTGCTGCTCAGCCTGGCGCTGATGGGGTTCGAGGACCTGCGGGGAGACATCGTTCGCCTGCAGGAGACCTTTCCGGCGTCGCTTGCGGCGGGCGCGCGGGCCTATCTGGGGTTTGCGGAGGCACGGCCGGCGCTGTTCTCGGTGATGTTCAGCGAGCGGCTGCTGGCGCGTCACGACGCGTTGCGCGAGGCCGAGCGCGAGACCTTGCTGGTGTTCCAGGCCGCGGTCGAGACCGACGACCGGTTTCCTGCCGAGCAGCGCGCCAATGTCGCCATGGTGCTCTGGACGCTGGGGCGCGGAATGGCGGCGGTCATTTCCTCCTACCCCGGCGGCGAGGTGCCTCAGGACCTGGTGGCGAAGTTCCGCGGCGGCTTCCGCTACCTGATCAGCCGCGAGTAGCGCGGCTCAGGCGTCCTGGCTCAGGCTTCTTGGTGGCCGCGCTGGGCGACGTAGTGGTCGAGGTCGGCGAGGGTGCGTTGCCAGGCCGCGCCCATCGCCGGTGTCCAATCGGCGGCGCAGGTCTCGCGGACCACTTCCTCGACGATGCCGAAGAAGGTGGCGAATACCGTACGGGGTACGTCGTAGCCCTCGTGGGTGACCACCTCGGTCTCGATCAGGTTGTCGGCGTAGCGGCGGTCCCCGATGAAATCGAGGATCGCCTCGAAGACCTTGGCCAGCATCTCGCCCTTGATGGCGCCGCTGGTGTCGCGCCAGAACAGCGCCCGCATCTCGGGCTGGCGGGCGAACAGCCGCTCGTAGACCTGCGGCGAGAGATCACCGCCACGCTCGGCGGCGATCTCCAGGCTGGCCTCGATCGCGGCCGCGTCGGCGGGATCGGTCGGCGCGAGACGGGGCAAGCGGTCGCCTAGGCCCGGGCCGGAATGATCACCTGCATGCTCTCGTAGCCGTGGACAAACGCCGAGTAGGTGCGGGTGGGCTCGCCCACGACGTCGATCCGCGGGAAGCGCTTGAGGATCTCTTCCCAGATGATGGTCAGCTGCATCTCGGCCACGCGGTTGCCGACGCAGCGGTGGACGCCGAACCCGAACGACAGGTGCTGGCGGGGCCGCTCGCGGTCGATGATGTAGGCGTTGGGATTTTCCACCACGCTCTCGTCGCGGTTGCCGGAGATGTACCACATGACGACGCGTTGGCCCTTTTTGATGGCCTTGCCGCCGATCTCGATGTCGCGGGTCGCCACCCGGCTCATATGCGCCAGCGGCGTCTGCCAGCGAATGGTCTCGGAGACCATGGAGGGAATGAGGCCCGGGTTGGCGCGCAGCTTGTCGTATTGGTCCGGGTTCTTGTTGAGCGCGTAGACGCTGCCGGAAATGGTGTTCCGGGTGGTGTCGTTGCCGCCGATGATCAGCAGCACCACGGTGCCCTGATACTGCGGCATGTCCATGTTCCGGGTGGCGTCGTTGTGCGCCAGCATGGAGATCAGGTCGATGCTCGGTGGCGCGTTGACCCGCTGGTTCCAAAGCTCTCCGAAGGCGCCGAAGCATTCGAAGATCGCCGCGCCCTTCTGCTCCCAGCTCTGCACCGGCCCGTGACCCGGCATGTTCGTGAACATGTCCGACCAGTAGGTCAGCTTGCGGCGGTCCTCGAAGGGGAAGTCGAACAGGGTCGCCAGCGTCATGGCGGTGAGCTCTTTCGACACCAGGTCGACCCAGTCGAACTGCTTGCCGATCGGCAGTGAGTCGAGGATCTGCCCGGCGCGCTCGCGGACCACGGGGGCCATGTTGGCGATGTTGGCGGGCGCCATCGTCGGGCTGACGGCCTTGCGGTGGGCGGTGTGCTCCGGCTCGTCCATGGTGATGAAGCCGGCGCCGGCGCGCCGACGCTCGCCCATGACCCGTTCCTGTTCCTTGAGGGCCTCCAGGTTCGGCAGGCCGATGCCCTCGGCCGAGGAGAAGGCTTCGTGGTCGGTGTCGACCGCCATGATGTCGTTCCAGCGGGTGACCGACCAGTAGGGGCCGTATTCGCTGTCTGCGGTGAAGTGGACTGGGTCTTCGCGGCGCAGGCGGTCGAACACGGGCCAGACAGTGTCGTCCTGGAAGCGCTGGGCCTTGGCCGGATTGAGCTCAGCGAGAGGCGTGGCGGCGATCTCCGCGGCCGCGGCTTCCGAGGCGTCGACCTTGACGGCGATGTTCATGGCTTGGCTCCGTTGAGTTTCGCCCGAAGACGGCATGGCGCAAGCCAGACGGCTTCGAACACCATTCGACAAGCCGGCATCGCAGGGGACCTAGCTGAGTTGTTCGAAGGTGCGCCTGTAGCGTCTCAGGAAGGCGCGGCCGCGGGCGTGGGTATCCTCGGCCCAGGTCTCGCGCTCGACTATCTGCACGACGCCCTCGCGCATCGGCTCGAGGTGGACGGTATCTCCGACGCGGGCGCCCAGGGCGTCAGCGGCGTCGTCATCGAGCACCAGGGCGAGGCGTTCACCGATTTGCTCGAGCTTGCATGAGATCATGGCGGGCTCCCGGAGCGGTCCCGAACGCTAACATATGAGCCTCGCGGCGTCTTGGCGCCTGGTTGGGTCGATGGCGTCCCCAGCTTGACGGCTTCCCTTAGCTTGACGGTCTGGGCGACCTACCGCATGCGGGAGCCATGGCGGTCTACACTGACATCACCGACGAGGAGCTGGCTGGCCTGCTGGCCGATTTCGACCTGGGCCAGGCGCTCAGCCTGAAGGGCGTGGCCGAAGGCGTCGAGAACTCCAACTTCCTGCTGGAGACCGAGGCCGGGCGGTACTTCCTGACAGTCTATGAGCGCCGCGTTCGGGCCGAGGACCTGCCGTTCTTCCTGGAGTTGCTGCGCTGGATCGCCGGGCGCGGATTTCCGAGCGCGACGCCGATCCCTGACCGGCAGGGGAACCTGCTGAAGACGGTGCGCGGCAAGCCCTGCGCCATCGTCTCGTTCCTTTCGGGCCTTTCGGTGCGCCGGCCTAGCGCCGCCCACTGCCGCGAGGCCGGGGCGGGCCTGGCGCAACTGCATCTGGCGACCGAGGGCTTTCCGGGGACGCGGGCCAACGACCTGGGCCACGCGGCCTGGTCGCCGCTGTTCGCGGACCTCGCGGGCGCGGCCGAGGCTCTAAAGCCGGGCTTGGCGAAAACTATATCGTCCGATCTCGAACTATTGGCCGGGCGCTGGCCGAAGGGCCTGCCCGAGGGCGTGATCCACGCCGACTATTTCCCCGACAACGTGTTCTTCACCGGCGGCAAGTTCTCCGGCGCGATCGACTTCTATTTCGCGTGCGTGGACGCCTTCGCCTACGATATCGCCGTCGCACTGAACGCCTGGTGCTTCGAGCCGGACGGCAGCTTCAACATCACCTCGGCCCGCCAGCTGGTCGCCGGCTACGAAAGCCGCCGACCATTGTCCGACATTGAACGATCAGCATTGCCGGTGCTGGCGCACGGGGCGGCGATGCGGTTCTTCCTGACCCGGCTGCACGACTGGGGCGCGACGCCGGCCGGCGCCCTGGTGCGGCCGAAGGATCCGCTGGAGTACGAACGGAAGCTCGCGATTCATCGCGCTTCGCCCGACCTGGTGCTGTTCGGAGCGCCGGCATGACGCCGCAGGTGGTGATCCACACTGACGGGGCCTGCTCCGGCAATCCCGGCCCCGGTGGCTGGGGGGCGGTGCTGCAGTACGGCGACAAGAAACGCGAGATCAGCGGCGGTGAGCTGGCCACGACCAACAATCGCATGGAGCTGATGGCCGCGATCCAGGCGCTGGAGACGCTCAAGAAGCCCTGCAAGGTCGAACTGCACACCGACAGCCAGTACGTGATGAAGGGGATCTCGGAGTGGATCCACGGCTGGAAGCGCCGCGGCTGGCTGACCGCCGACAAGAAGCCGGTGAAGAACGACGACCTCTGGAAACGGCTGGACGCCGCGCGGCTGCGTCACGAGGTGGACTGGCGCTGGGTCAAGGGCCACGCGGGCCACGAGCTCAACGAACGGGCCGACGCCCTGGCGCGGCAGGGCCTCGCGGACACCCTGGCCGCGAGGGCTCAGGCGAGATAGTTCGACATCGAACTTGATTCAATTCGCAGAACGTTGTAACTTGTTCGGAGACGAACGAGGAGGCCGCCATGGCTGCCGAACCGGAAGACCATCCCGACATCCAGGTCTTCGACGAGATCCGCTACATTGAACATCTGGTGAGGACGGCCATCGCGCGCAAGCTCCCGGTGGGTTTGACCTATCCGCAGTTCGAAGTGATGAACCTGCTGTCGAGGCGCGGCGACGGGATCACGCCGCTCGACATCGCCCGCGCCCTGCAGATGACCAAGAGCGGCCTGACCAACACCCTGCAGCGGCTGCATGCCCGCGGCCTGATCCGTGTGGAGCATTGCGAGCTCGACGGCCGACGCAAGCGCATCTGGCTGACCCCGGAGGGCCGCGGCGCCTACGGCCAGTCGATGGTCGCGATCCGCCCGAAGATGGAGGACCTGCGCGACGGCTTCACCCAGAAGGAGTTCCGCGAAGCCCTGCCGTTCCTGAAGGCCCTTCGCACCTGGCTGGGTGAGCCCTAAGCCCCAAGGCCCCAAAGCCCTAAGCCCTGGCTCACCGCGCCCCGGGAACAACCCGCGCCATACTGCGTATAGGTCAAGGCGGACGCGACGCGGAACGGTCGGGGTGGCGAACTATGTCCCATGGGTTGAGGTGGTGGGCGCTGAGCGCGCTTGCGGCGAGCGGGCTCCTGGCGACGGCGAGCCCCAGCGCAGCCCAGGAGATAAGGGTGGGGGTCGGCTATACGGCCCAGAGCATAGTCTACCCAGGCTCGCACGGCACAGAGCGCGGCAGCTCCGTCAACGCGGAGTACCTGTTCAAGCCGATCACAGCCCTGCATTTCATCGGGTCGCCGCGGCCGTTCGTCGGGGTTTCGGCGAGCCTGAACGGGTTCACGGATTTCGCCTCCATCGGGCTCTTATGGCGGGTCGAGCGCGGTCGGTTCTATGCGGACCTTGGGGCCGGCGGCGCGGTGCACAACGGCGAGCTGTTCCTGCCGCCGCCGATGGTCGGCTTGCCGCTGGAAGAGAACCTCCGCCGCCGCGAGATCCGCGAGGAGCGCAGCGAGTTCGGATATCGCGAGCTCTACCATGCGATGTTCGACGTGGGCTGGCGACTGAACGATCGCTGGGCCGTGGAGCTGCTGGGCCAGCATTGGAGCAACGCCCACCTCGGCACGTCCTCGAACGACGGCGCCGACATCCTGAGCGCCCGACTGGCCTTTAGGCTCTGAGGGCTCTGAGGGCTCTGGGCGGGCGGGTTGCGCCCGAGGTCGTTTTCAGCCGACCCTGACGTGTCTGCAGCGGAGGGCGGTCCGACATGCGCAAGGCTGAGCGAACGAAGGCCCTCTACGCCGGGTCATTCGATCCGATCACCCGCGGACACCTGGACGTCATCGGCAAGGCGCTGATGACCTTCGATGCGGTGCACGTGGCCATCGGGACGAATGTCCGTAAGCAGCGCACCTTCAGCGTCGAGGAGGGCCTGGGTCTGATCCGGCGCTCGGTCGCCGAGCTTTGGCCTGACGCCGGGGCCGCCGCGGACGGTCCGCTGTTCGCGGGCGCCCTGGAGATCGGGGAGTACGCCAACCAGAGCCTGATCAAGTACTCGCGGGCCATCGGCGCGACCCACATCGTCCGGGGCCTGCGCGAGGCCAGCGACTTCAACGAAGAGTTCAACCTGCACGGGGTGGCGGGACGCATCGATCCGACGATCCTCATGGTCCACTTCATCTGCGACGCGCCATTCCTGCACGTCTCGTCAAGCACGGCGAAGGAGCTGGACGCCATGGGCGAGGACATCGCCTGGCTGGTCATGCCGGCGGTGCAGGCGGCGTTTCGCGCGAGGCGGAGCGCCGGCTAGCGGGCTCGACCGGACGCGATCCGG
>DASXKT010000083.1:0-4810 GCA_036496685.1 Phenylobacterium sp. | reverse complement strand
CTACAACGACATCGAGTTCGACGTGCCGCTCGGCGTGCACGGCGACTGCTACGACCGCTACCTCTGCCGCATGGCCGAGATGCGCCAGTCGGTGAAGATCATGGCTCAGTGCTGCGAGCGGCTGATGAAGACGCCCGGCCCGGCGATCTCGGAAGACAATAAGGTCGCTCCGCCCAAGCGGGGCGAAATGAAGCGCTCGATGGAAGCGCTGATCCATCACTTCAAGCTGTTCACCGAGGGCTATCGCACCCCGCCCGGCGAGGTCTACGCCGCGGTCGAGGCGCCCAAGGGCGAGTTCGGCGTCTATCTGGTCAGCGACGGCACGAACCGGCCCTACCGCTGCAAGATCCGCGCTCCGAGCTACCCCTTCCTGCAGGCGATGGACTGGATGAGCCGCGGCCACATGCTGGCCGACGTCTCCGCCATCCTGGGCTCGCTGGACATCGTGTTCGGGGAGATCGACCGTTGAGCGTCCGCAGGCTTGCCCAAGTTCAGCCAGCCAGTTTCGCCTTTTCGCCGGCGACGCTGAGGCGTGTGCGCGAGGTGGTCACCCACTTCCCACAAGGCCGCCAGCAATCGGCGGTGATCCAGGCGCTGTGGCTGGTGCAGAAGCAGGAAGGCTGGGTCTCTGAGCCCGCGATCCGCGCGGTGGCCGAGCTGCTCGGCATGCCGGTGATCCGGGTGCTGGAGATCGCGACCTTCTACACGATGTTCATGCTGGAGCCGGTCGGCGACGTGGCCCTGGTGCAGGTCTGCGGCACGACGCCCTGCCAGACGCGTGGGTCGGAAGACCTGCTGGCGGTCTGCAAGCGGAAGTTCGGCCCGGCCAATCATCGTTCCGCCGACGGGAAGTTCTACTGGCAGGAAGTCGAGTGCATGGGAGCCTGCGCCAACGCGCCGATGGCCGCCATCAACGACTACTACTACGAGGACCTGACGCCGGAGAGCTTCGAGAAGCTGCTGGATGAGTTCGCGGCCGGCAAAAAGCCAAAGCCGGGTTCGGCCATCAAGCGCCAGGGCTCGGCTCCGGACGGCGGCCCGATCACGCTCACCGATCCGAAGCTCTACGACGGGTCGCTGGCCAAGAAGATCAAGGTCCCGAACCTGCCGACCAAGCCGTCGAAGACCGCAAAGGCCCGCGCATGAGCGCTGACCTAGCGAAGGTGAAGCGGCGTGGGGCGATCATGATGGCGGTCTGCGGGGTATTCCTGCTGGCCGCTGTGGCGGGCTTCGTTTTCTATTTCCAATTCGGACAGGGCTGGGCCCGCTGGGTCGCCCTCGCGGCTCTGGTCATGGGCTTCGGAGCCCAGATCTGGTTCATCGCCGGCCTGCGCGGTCCCGGTAAAGGTAAGGGAGCTTAGGCGTGGTTGGCATCCTGGCCGACAAGGATCGCATCTTCCTCAACCTCTATGGCGTCCACGACTGGGGCCTGGAGGGCGCGAAGCTGCGCGGTGCGTGGAACGGCACGAAGGACATCGTCGCCCAGACGCCGGAGTGGATCTGCGACCAGATGAAGGCCTCGGGCCTGCGCGGCCGCGGCGGGGCGGGCTTCGCCACCGGCCTGAAATGGACCTTCATGCCCAAGCAGGAAAGTGAACGTCCGCACTACCTGCTGGTGAACGCCGACGAGTCCGAGCCGGGCGCGTGCAAGGATCGCGACATCCTGCGCAACGACCCACACCTCTTGATCGAGGGTTGCCTGATCGCCTGCAAGGCGATGCGGGCGCACACGGCCTACATCTACATCCGCGGCGAGTACGTGCATGAGCGCGAGCGTCTTCTGGCTGCGATCAAGCAGGCTTATGACGCCAAGCTGATCGGCAAGGGCAACGTCCACGGCTGGGACTGCGACGTGCGCGTCACGCACGGCGGGGGCGCCTACATCTGCGGCGATGAAACCGCGCTGATGGAGAGCTTCGAGGGCAAGAAGGGGCAACCGCGCCTGAAGCCCCCGTTCCCGGCCGGCGCGGGCATCTACGGCTGCCCGACCACGGTCAACAATGTCGAGACCATCGCCGTCGTCGGCACCATCCTGCGTCGCGGCGCTGAGTGGTTCGCAGGCTTCGGCACCGAAAAGTCCACTGGCACCAAGCTGTTCGCGGGCTCCGGCCACCTGAACAAGCCCTGCGTCGTCGAAGACGCCGTCGGGATCTCGGTGCGCCAGCTCATCGAAGACCACTTTGGCGGCGTGCGTGGCGGCTGGTCGAACCTGAAGGCAGTGATCCCCGGCGGCATCTCAGTCCGCATGATCCCGGCGGACCAGTGCGACGAAGCCGTGATGACCTACGAGGACCTGCAGGCGAGGGGCTCAGGCCTCGGCACCGGCACGATGATCGTGTTCGACAAGGACGCCGACCTCGTGCGGGCCATCGCGCGCGCGGCCTATTTCTACAAGCATGAGAGCTGCGGCCAGTGCACGCCGTGCCGTGAAGGCACCGGCTGGATGTGGCGGGTGATGGAGCGGATGGTCACCGGCGAGGCCGAGATGTCGGAGATCGACCTCTTGCTCGATGTCGCCAGCCAGGTCGAGGGCCACACCATCTGTGGCCTTGGCGACGCGGCCGCCTGGCCGATCCAGGGCCTCTTCCGGCACTTCCGCCACGAAGTGGAAGACCGCATCAACCTCTATCGCGCCGGCAAGCCGCACGTGCAGGGCGCCCGGCTCGAGGCGGCGGAGTAGGTCATGCCGATTTGCAAGGTCGACGGCGTCGAAATTGAATTCGAAGCCGGCATGAACGTGCTGCAGGTGGCTGAGCTCGCCGGGAAGGAGATCCCGCGGTTCTGCTATCATGAGCGTCTGAGCATCGCGGGCAACTGCCGCATGTGCCTGGTCGAGGTGAAGCCCGGCCCGCCGAAGCCGCAGGCCTCCTGCGCGCTGCCCGCCGCCGAGAACATGGAGATCTTCACCGACACGCCGATGGTGAAGAAGGCCCGCCACGGGGTAATGGAGTTCCTGCTCATCAACCACCCGCTGGATTGCCCGATCTGCGACCAGGGCGGCGAGTGCGACCTGCAGGATCAGGCCATGGGCTATGGCCGCGACGACAGCCGCTACGCCGACAACAAGCGCGCCGTCGAAGAGAAGTTCATGGGGCCGTTGATCAAGACGGTGATGACCCGCTGCATCCAGTGCACGCGCTGCGTCCGGTTCATCACCGAGGTGGCCGGCGTTCCTGAGATCGGCCTTATCTCGCGGGGCGAAGACGTTGAAATCACGACCTATCTCGACAAGGCCGTGACGTCTGAACTGTCCGCCAACATTATCGACCTTTGCCCGGTGGGCGCGCTGACCTCCAAGCCCTACGCCTTCAACGCCCGCCCCTGGGAGCTGAAGAAGACCGAGAGTGTCGACGTGATGGATGCGCTGGGTTCGGCGATCCGGGTGGATGCCCGCGGCTCCGCCGTGCTGCGCGTCCTGCCGCGCGTCAACGAGGAGATCAACGAGGAGTGGATCTCCGACAAGACCCGCTACGCGGTCGACGGCCTATCGCGCCAGCGGCTTGACCGACCGTACCTCCGCGAGGGCGGCAAGCTGCGGCCTGCGAGCTGGAGCGAAGCGCTTGAGGCCGTGGCGACCAAGCTCAAAACCACCGCGCCTGAGCGCATCGGCGTGATTGCCGGCGATCTTCAGGACGCGGAGTCCATGAAGGCCGCGCTCGATCTCTTCCGCAGCCTGGGCGTGCAGTCGACTGACTGCCGGCAGGACGGCATGGCGCTGGGCGCCGGTCCCCGTCAGAGCTGGCTGTTCAACTCGACGATTTCGGGTGTCGAGGATGCCGACGTCATCCTGCTGGTGGGCGTCAATCCGCGCGTCGAGGCGCCGGTGCTGAACGCGCGGCTTCGCAAGCGTTGGCTGGCCGGAGCGCTGCGCATCGGCGTGGTCGGCCCGCAGGCGGACCTCACCTATCCCTACGATTATCTGGGCGCCGGGCCGAAGACGCTGGGCAACCTGCCGAAGGCGAAGAACGACTTTGTAGCCGCGCTCCGGAGCGCCAAGGCGCCGGCTATCGTGGTCGGGGCCGGCGCGTTCGCACGGGGCGACGGGGCAGCAGTGCTGAACGCCGCCGCCGGCGTCGCAAAGGCGTTCGGCATGACCTGGAACGTGTTGCACAGCGCAGCCTCGCGGGTCGGCGGGCTGGACCTCGGGTTCGTGCCTGGCGACGGCGGCAAGGCGGCCGGCGAACTGGCGGCCAAGGGCGGGGCCGACGTACTCTTCCTGCTGGGCGCTGACGAGATCGACACCTCGGCCTCCAAGGCCTTCACGATTTACCTGGGCACCCACGGCGACCGCGGGGCGCACAAGGCCGACGTGATCCTGCCGGGCGCTGCCTACACCGAGAAGAACGGCTTCTACGTCAACACCGAGGGCCGGGTGCAGCAGGGTGTCCGCGCCGTGTTCCCGGTTGGCGATGCCAAGGAAGACTGGGCGATCCTGCGGGCGCTATCCGAGCGGCTGGGCGCGAAGTTGCCCTACGACAGCCTGGACCAACTCCGCGCCAAACTCTTCGCCGACCATCCGAGCTTCGGGCGCATCGACCACGTTGATGGACCGGCGGCTGCCGCAGGGCTCGATCTCGGAGCCTTGGGCGGCAAGGGCGACATTTCGGACGCGCCGTTCGAGAGTGCGGTCACCGACTTCTACCTGACCAACCCCATCGCGCGCGCCAGCGTGACGATGGCCGAGTGCGCCGCCCAAGCATCCGGCGCGGCCAGAATAGCGGCGGAATAGATGGATTTCTGGACCACCCCCATCGGCTGGACGCTGCTTACCGTCGGCCAGATCCTCCTGGTCACGGTCGTGCTGCTGCTC
>DASXKT010000082.1:0-31043 GCA_036496685.1 Phenylobacterium sp. | reverse complement strand
CGTCGGTTGGCCAGTCCGTCGAGCCCCAGCAGATTCCGCTGCACAGCAGCGCCTTGAAGTTGGAGAACTCAATGCGCCAAAGTGTCGGCACAAGCGCGAATGCGTGGACGTCGAGGAGGACGATGCGATGACAAGAGGCGCCATTTCTGCCGCCGCCGTGCTGGCCGTGCTTCTCGCCGCTCCGGCGTTCGCCCAGTCACAGAGCCCGCCCGCCGCATCGCAAGCCGCCGCACCCAAGGCCCTGGCGCGCAATTTCGAGGGGGTCTGGACGAACGCGACCGTCACACGGCTTGAGCGGCCCGCAAGCTTTTCGGGACTCGTGGTCTCGAAGGAACAGGCGGACGCGGTGGCGAAGGCGACGACCGCGCGCCTCGCGGCGGCGAACAAGGCCTCTGATCTCAGCAAGGGCGCCTTCAAGGATGATGACGCCACGGCCGGATACAATTCGTACTGGATCGATTCCGGCGATGGGCTCATGCGCGTTCGTGGGGAGGCGCGATCGTCGTTCATCACCAGTCCCGCCGACGGGAAGATGCCGTTCCGCAATCGCGCGAAAAGCCTGGCCCTCATGACCCGGGACGGCGCCGAGTATCAGTCTGGAAAAGGCGCCTACGTGGGGCCGGAAGATCTCCCGCTCCGCGAGCGTTGCCTGATCGCCCAGAGCGACGCCGGCGGGCCGGTCATGCTCAACGCGATCTACAACAACAACTACAGCTTCTTCGTCACGCCGGGCTATTTCGTGATCGACCTGGAGATGAACCACGATGTCCGGATCGCCCCGATCTTCGCCTCCGCGAAGGAAGCCCGCGCGCACCACCAGCCGGCCACGATCCGGCCCTGGCTGGGCGACACGGTAGCCTGGTGGGAAGGCGACACGCTGGTGACCGAGACGAAGAACGTGAACCCCATCCAGGAGGGGCGGACCCTGACGCCCGTGTCGGCGCAGGGCGCCGTGACGGAACGCTTCACCCGGATCTCCCAGAACGAGCTGCTCTATCAGTTCACGGTCGACGATCCCGTGCACTACACCCAAGCCTGGTCGGGCGAGTATTCCTTCAAGCCCGCGAAAGGACAGATCTACGAGTACGCCTGCCACGAAGGGAACTACGCGATGGAAGGCATCCTTCGGGGCGCCCGGCTCCAGGAAGGGGCCGCCAAAGGCGACAAGTGATCGGCGTCCGCGCATGCGTCGCCGATCATTCATTGCGGTAATCGCCGCCAGTTTGTCCGTGTGCGCCGCAAGCGCCCGCGCCGGTGATCTCGACCAGATCCTCGCACAGGCCGCCGCAGTCAAGGCCACCCCGGGAGTCGGCGTCCTGGTCATCCGTGACGCCCAGGTCGGACGGCATGTCCTTGGACATGGCTGTGGCCACCGCCGCAGCCAAGCTCATCGCCCACTGACCCGGACGGACATTGGCTGACTAAGCAGATTCCAGCTGATCCGCAGCCACGCCCAGCTGTCGCAGGAGACCCAGGCGGTCGTAGAAGACCCGTTCGCCGCTTGCGAGGCCGTCGCGGAACCAGACGTGTACGGAGAACACCAAGGTGAGCGGCCTGCCGGTGGGCGCCAGTTCGCGGTCGCCAAGGCTGAGCGGGCCGGTGTGCGTACCGCTCATGGTGGTCTCCAACACGGCGACCTCCTCGCCCGCGCAGACGGTCTTCACCGAAGCCTTCACGTCGGCAAAGGCTCTCCAGAGCCCGCGCTCTCGTTCGAGCATCGCCTCGGCCCCATGGCTTTCGCCATCAGGGCCGATGAAGTGGAAGTCTTTGGTCCAGAGGGCGCGAAGCCCGCCCTCGTCGCGGGCATTGAAAGCGGCCATGGCGAGGCAGGCAAGGTCGTGCGGCTTCATGGGAGGTCTCCGATCGATGGGGCTCTCGATGTATTCCGCACCTCAGATGCGATAAACCGCGGCTTGGCGCGAACTTTTCACACCATGGGTTTTGAATGGACAGGCTCGAGAGCATGGAGGTGTTTGTCGCTGTGGTAGAGGCGCAGGGGCTATCTGCAGCCGCCCAGCGGCTGGGCCTCTCCCCCACCATGGTGGGAAAGCATCTGCGCGAGTTGGAACGTCGGCTTGGCGTGCGACTGCTGAACCGAACCACCCGGCGCCAGAGCTTGACGGAAGCCGGCGAGTTTTTCCTGGACCGGTGCCGGCGCGTTATCCGCGAGGTGGCAGACGCCAACGACTCCGTCGCCGCGGCGCGCGGCGCGCCGGCCGGCCTGCTGAGGATCAGCGCACCGATCTCGTTCGGCGTAGCGAGGCTCGCGCCAGCGCTCGCCACGTTCATGGCGGCGCACCCGAAGGTGGCGGTGGAGTTGTCGCTCTCCGACGCCCGGACCGACGCGGTCGGGGAAGGCTTCGATGCGGCCTTCCGCGTCGGTCCCTTGCCAGATTCCAGCCTGATCGCTCGGCCGCTGGCGCCCTACCGCATGATGGTCTGCGCGGCGCCGGGCTATCTTGCAAAGCACGGCGCGCCGCTCACGCCCCATGACCTGCCGCAGCACGACTGCCTGGGCCTGAGCCACTGGGGCCTGCGGCACGCCTGGCGCTTCGACGGTCCCGACGGCGGCGTGGAGATCCCGATCGAGTACCGCTTGCGGATAGACAGCGGGCCGGCGCTACGCGCCGCCGCCCTGGCCGGAGCCGGCGTGATCCGCCAACCCGAAGCGCTGATCGGTCGGGATGTCGCGGAGGGACGTCTGGTGGCGCTTCTCCCCGGATACGACCTACCGGCGCGCCCAATGTACCTGGTCTATCCGCCGGACCGCACGCCGACCGCGAAGCTGAAGGCGTTCACCGACTTCGCCCTGGCGCAGTTCGCCGCCTAGCCCCGACGCGCGGCCTCGATCGCCGCGACGTCGATCTTCCTCATGGTCATCATGGCTTCGAACACCCGTTTGGCGACGGCGGGGTCCGGATCGGTGGTGCCGTCGGTCAGGACGCGAGGCGTGATCTGCCACGAGAAACCCCAGCGGTCCTTGCACCAACCGCAGGCGCTCTCCGCGCCGCCATTGCCGACGATGGCGTTCCAGTACTTGTCGGTCTCGGCCTGATCCTCGGTGTGGACCATGAACGAGACCGACTCGTTGGGCTTGAAGTTGGGGCCGCCGTTCAACCCCGTGAATTGGACGCCCAGCACCGTGAACTCCACGGTCAGTTCGACACCTGCCTGCCCGCCGGGAAAGTCGCCGGGCGCCCTCATCGCCGGTCCGACATGGCTGTCGGGGAATACGCTCGCGTAGAACTCCGCGGCCTTGCGGGCCTCCCCATGGTCGAACCACAGGACGTTGGTCATCTTGCCGGCCATCGAACTTCTCCGTTGAAGGTGAAACCCCGAAACGCGGCTTTCTGGCCCTGAGTTCAGGACAGGGAGATCGATCTCAGACCAAACTGCCGCCGCCGTCGACCCGCAGCACCTGGCCGGTCACGTAGGTGGCGCGCATCAAGTAGAGGTAGGCCTCGGCCGCCTCCTCGACCGTTCCGCCCCGCGGCAGCGGCAGGTTGGCGGTGAAGCCCTTGATCATGGCCTCGCCCATGTTCTGCACCTGCTCGCTGGTGATCAGGCCCAGGCAGACAGCGTTGACCCGAATGGGCGCGAGGTCCCGCGCAAGGCCCATGGCCAGGCCCTCTGTCGTGTGGGCCGAGGCGGTGGTCAGGGGGGCGCCTGGCATGGGCCGGTGCGCCAGCATGCCGCCGGTCAGGGTTATCGAGCCGTCTTGGGCGATCTGGCGGATCGCGTACTTGGCGGCTCGGGCCGCGCCCCAGAACCGGACTTCCATTCGCGCCTTGCTGGCCTCGACGTCGAGATCGCGCGTCGGACCGAGCATGTGGCCCCAATCCCCGGCCGTGAAGACCAGGTGATCGAAGGGCCCCGCCGCATCGAAGAACGCCTCGACAGAGGCCTCGTCTCGCACATCCACGGTCCGTCCCGTGGCGCCGCGTCCTTTGCCAATCTGGCCGAGCTTCTTGGCCGCTGCTTCGATACGCGCGGCCTGGCTCGAGCCGACGACGACCTCTGCGCCGGCCTCCATCGCCGCAGCCGCCACAGCGAAGCCGACGCCCGACGCGCCGCCGATCACCACTACTTTTGCACTATCCAGCTTCGCCACGACGCGGCTCCTTGTTTGACTGCGGAACGGGGTAGCCCCGACGGTGAGCGGCGGAAAAGGCGGGAGCTTATACGGGTATAGGAGCTAACCCCCGAGGACGACGCGGGGCGTAATCAGCCGCCGCCCGCCGCCACCCGCGCCGCGTCGAGCCGCTCTTCCTTCAGCTTCTCAGCCACCAGGAACGCCAGTTCCAACGCCTGCTCGCCGTTGAGCCGCGGGTCGCAGTGGGTGTGGTAGCGGTCGACCAGGTCGCCCTCGGTGACCTCGCGCGCGCCGCCGGTGCATTCGGTGACGTTCTGGCCGGTCATCTCCAGGTGGACGCCGCCCGGGTGCACCCCCTCGGCCTTACAGACCTGCACGAAGCTCTTCACCTCGGAGAGGATGCGGTCGAACGGCCGCGTCTTGTAGCCGTTGTTGGCAGTGAGCGTGTTGCCGTGCATCGGGTCGATGGCCCAGACGACCTTCAGGCCAGCCGCCTTGGTGGCGCGCAGCAGGGCCGGCAGGCGCTTTTCGATCTTGTCGAAGCCGAAGCGGCCATAGAGCGTCAGCCGGCCGGCTTCGTTGGCCGGATTGAGGGCGTCGGCCAGGCGAAGGATGTCGTCGCCTTCGATCGTCGGTCCGCACTTCACGCCGATCGGGTTCTTGATGCCCTTGAAGAACTCGACGTGGGCGCCGTCGAGCTCGCGGGTGCGCTCGCCGATCCACACCAGATGGGCCGAGGTGTCGTACCATTGGCCCGAGGTGCTATCGATCCGCGTCATCGCCTCCTCCAGGTTGAGCAGCAGCGCCTCGTGGCTGGTGAAGAACTCCACCTGATGCAGGCTGGGGTGGCTCTCAGGCGTGACGCCGATAGCCTCCATGAAGGTCAGCGACTCTGAGATCTTCTCCGACAACTCGCGGTATCGCGCGCCCTGCGGGCTGTCGTTCACGAAGCCCAGCGTCCACTTGTGGATGTTGTGCAGGTCCGCGTAGCCGCCGCCGGCGAAGGCGCGCAGCAGGTTCAGCGTCGAGGCCGATTGGCTATAGGCCTGGATCAGCCGCTGCGGGTCCGGCGTGCGGGTCTGGGCGTCGAACTCCATGCCGTTGATGATGTCGCCGCGGTAGGACGGCAGGGTCAGCGAGCCTTGCGTCTCGGTCGGCGCCGAGCGCGGCTTGGCGAACTGGCCGGCCATGCGGCCGACCTTCACCACCGGCTTGCCGCCGGCGAAGGTCAGCACGACCGCCATTTGCAGGATCAGGCGGAAGGTGTCGCGGATGTTGTCGGCGTGGAATTCCTTGAAGCTCTCGGCGCAGTCGCCGCCCTGCAGCAGGAACGCCCGGCCTTCGGACACCTCGCCCAGCAGGCCTTTCAGGCGGCGCGCCTCACCTGCAAAAACCAGGGGCGGCATCCCGCGCAGGGTCTGCTCGACCTTGGCCAAGGCAGCCTGGTCCGGATAGTCGGTCGGCATGTGCTTGGCCGGCTTCGATCTCCAGGAGGCGGGCGTCCAGTGTTCAGTCATCATCCAACTCCGCGCGACCCTGGCGCCAAGCGCGGCCGCGAAAGCGCGCGTTCTACGCCAAGATAGGGGTTGAGGTCGATGGCCGCAGCAGCGCAGCGAGCGCGACGATCAGCGCGCCCAGCGCCAGCCACCACTCCTGCCACATGCCGAAGTTGAGCGCGCCGAAGAGCAGATAGACCGCCGCGCAGGCCGCCGTGGCGGCCTTAGCCGGGTTCCGCACGGGCCCCGAAAGGCGCAGCAGGGTCAGGCCCCAGAAGGCTGCGGCGGCAACTGCGCCGATTGCGCCGAGCTCCAGCCACACCTGCAGCGCGCCGTCATGCGGGTGGAGCCGGATGCCGGGGGCAAACATCCGCGAGGCGTCGAGCCCCCAGCCTTGCACGGGCCGCACCGCGATCCAGTCGATCGCGTGGCTCCAGTAGCCCATCCGTTGCGCGTAGGACGTCGGGATCGCACGCTCGATCGCTTCGTAGTCGGCGAACCGGCGCAGGGCCCAGACCACCAGCGGTGCGAACAGGAACATTGCCGCGGCGCCGAGCGCCAGGAGCCGCGGGGCGACCTTCGGCCACTGCCACACGGCCAAACCGACCAGCGGCGCAACAACGATCGCGATGACCGGAGCGTCGGAGCCAAAGGCGATGGCCGCGCTGGCGGCGCCGGCTATCATCACCACGCCCAGCAAGAGCCGAAGCCGCGGCGGCGCGCCGACGAAGGCTATGGGCATGAGCGCGGTCATGACGAAGGTCCCATGACCAAGCTTTGCCCGCGCGATGTCCGGTCGCATCACGTGGTCCTGATAGAATACGCCGCGCAGGGCCTGGTAGATGGCCCCGCCGGTGACGGTCTCGGCCACCAGGATGACGGCGAATACAGTCAGTCCCCAAGCCAGGACCTGCAGGGCGCGCTGTTGCAGTCCGGGCTCGGTCCGTCGCGCCGCGCAGACCAGGCTCCAGTAGAGCGGGAGTTCCAGGGCGAGCTTGAGGATCGTGCTGGTGTCGGCCCCCTTGGGATGGAACGGACTCCAGACGGTCGACGCCGCCGCCCAGATCAGGGCGGCGAACAGGGTGATCAGCGATGGCCTGTCCTCGTCCGTGATCCGGAACGCCGGCAAGGTCAGCAGGCCGCCAAGCGCCACCAGCGCGGCGAACCCCTTGGGCGCAAGCCATGCGAACGCCGGCGTGGCCGCCGCGATCGTGATCAGCACCCATCCGCACCAGACGGACAGCCAGGCGCGGGCCGGAGCCACAGCTACAGTCGAAGTCATGCCACCTGGCCCAGTCCCAACGGCTCGTGCTTCTCGCGCATGGTGACCAGTTCCTCGGCGAGCGTCGGGTGGACCGCGCAGGTGGCGTCCCACTGCTTCTTGGTGACACCCATTTTCATCGCGATGGCCGCCATCTGAATCATTTCCGGCGCATCGGGCCCGACCACGTGGCAGCCCAGCACCCTGTCAGTCGCGCAATCCACGACCAGCTTGAGCAGCGCGCGTTCGTCGCTGCCGGCGAAGCCGTATTTCATCGGCTTCATTCGGGCCAAATAGATGTCGACCTTGCCGTATTGCCGACGCGCATCGGCCTCGCTCAACCCGACCGAGCCGACCGGCGGCTGGGAGAAGATGGCCGAGGCCACCATCTCGTGGTCGAAGGTCGTGGGGGTGTTGTAGAACTCGGTCTGGGCGAAGGCCTGTCCCTCGCGAATCGCCACGGGCGTCAGGTTGATGCGGTCCGTCACATCGCCGACCGCCCAGATATTCTCGACGTTGGTGCGGGAGTATTCGTCGACCGCGATAGCGCCCTGCTCGTTCAGCTTAACGCCCGCCTTGTCCAGCCCGAGCCCCTCGACATAAGGCTCACGACCCAGGCAGAGCATCACGAGTTCGCTCTCGTGTTCGTGGCCGTTGCTGAACTTGCTCAGGAAGCCGTTGTCGGTCTTCTCGATGGCGGTGTGCTGGGCGGCCAGCACCACGGTGATGCCGCGCTTCTCCATCTCCTCGGTGACGTGGCTGCGGACGTCGTCGTCGAAGCCGCGCAGGACATTGGGGCCGCGGTGCACCAGGGTCACGTCGACGCCGAGGCCGTTGAAGATGCCGGCGAATTCCACGGCGATGTAGCCGCCCCCGGCGATCACGATGCTCTTCGGCAGTTTCGGCAGGTGGAAGGCGTCGTTGGACGAGATCGCGTATTCAACGCCCGGCAGGTCCGCGGGCATCCAGGGCCGGCCGCCGGTGGCGATCAGGATCTTGTCGACCGTCCGCTTGCCGATCTTGTCGATCTCGACCGTATGCGCGTCGAGGAGCCGGGCCTTGCCGTGGGCAAGCTCGGCGCCGGCGTTCTGCAGGTTGCGAACGTAGATGCCGGAGAGCCTCGCAATCTCCTTGTCCTTTTCGGCGAGGAAGCTCGGCCAGTCGAAGCTCGCGCCCTCGACGGTCCAGCCATAGCCCTTGGCGATCTTGAAATGATGAGCGAACTCAGAGGCATAGACCATGAACTTCTTAGGCACGCAGCCGCGGATCACGCAGGTGCCGCCGACCCGATCTTCCTCGGCGATCGCCACCTTGGCGCCGGACATGGCCGCAAGCCTAGCCGCACGCACCCCGCCCGAGCCCGCGCCGATGACAAAAAGGTCGTAGTCGTATTGGGCCACGAAGGCCTCCTTCCTTAGGTCCTCGGCCTCACGGATCGAGCGTCGTCACGCCGGAGGGGCCGCCGATGAGCGCCTGCTCGGCCAGGTCGAGGAACAGGCCGTGCTCCACAACCCCGGTGACGCTTTTCAGCGCTGAGGCGAGCGCCGCCGGCTCCTCGATCCGCCCGCAAGCTGCGTCATAGATGAGGTTGCCGCCGTCGGTTCGCACGGGCTGGCCATCCTTCATCCTCAAGCGTGGCGCGACGCCGATGTCGCATTCGCTGAGCGCGTCGCAGATGCGCAACGCCGTGATCGTGTGCCCGAACGCCACCACCTCGATCGGCAGAGGGAACTTCCCCAGCGTACTCACCGACTTGGCGGCGTCTGCTATGACCACGCAGCGGCGGGAGGCTTCCCAGACAAGCTTCTCGCGCAACAGCGCAGCGCCGCCGCCCTTGATCAGCGATAGGCCGGGCCCGATCTCGTCCGCGCCGTCGACCGTAAGGTCGATGGGCCGCGTCTCGCCCAGCTCTGCGATCCTCATGCCGAGGCTCGTCGCAAGCTCCGCCGTCGCCAGCGAGGTGGCCACGCAGGTGATGTCGAGGCGCCGCGCACCCAGGGCTTTCACGAACCAAGCCGCGGTCGAGCCGGTGCCCAGGCCCACGACCATGCCGTCTTCGACCAACGCCGCGGCGGCCTCGCCTGCCGCGCGCTTCTGTGCCTCGGCGTCGCTCACGCCTTGCCCTTCTTGGCCGCGCGTTGGGCGAGCTTCTGCTTGCGGAAGCGAGCCGCCCAGCCGGGGTTCTCCATCTGCTTGCTCCGCTCGAGCGCGAGCGCATCGGGCGCGACGTCCTTGGTGATCACCGACCCCGAGCCGGTGAAGCCGCCGGCGCCGACGCTCACCGGCGCCACAAGCGCGGTGTTCGATCCGATGAAGGCTCCCTCCCCCACGTGGGTCTCCCATTTGTCGAAGCCGTCGTAGTTGCAGAAGATCGTGCCGGCCCCGATGTTCGCGCCCGCGCCCACCGTTCCGTCGCCGAGGTAGCTCAGGTGGTTCGCCTTGGCGCCCTTGCCGACCACGACCTTCTTCACCTCGACGAAGTTGCCGATGTGCGCGTCCTCGCCGATCTCCGCGCCGGGCCGCAGCCGCGCGTAGGGGCCGATCAGGGCGCCGGCCGCCACCGCCGCGCCCTCCAGATGACTGAAGGCGCGGATCGCCGCCCCGGTTGCGACGGTGACGCCGGGGGCGAAGACCACGAACTGCTCGACCGTGGCGCCCGGCTCGATCCGCGTATCCCAGGAGAAATGCACGGTCTCCGGCGCCAGCATGGCTACCCCCTCCGCCAGGAAGTGGGCGCGGCGACGCTGCTGGAAGATCGCCTCGGCCTGTGAAAGTTGGAGGGGCGTGTCGCAGCCCATCACCGCGCTCTCCGGCGCGATGGAGGCCTTCACCAGCGCCTCGTCGCCGGCGGCCAGGCTGACGATCTCGGTGAGGTAGTACTCGCCCTTGGCGTTCTTGTTGCTGGTTCGGTCGAGCCAGCCGAAGAGCCGGTCCTTCTCGGCGCAGAGCATCCCGGCGTAGCAGGCCTTCACCGCCAGTTCCTCGGCGCTCGCCTCCTTGGGCTCGACGACACGTATGACATGGCCGTCGGCGCCGCGGATCAGCCGGCCGTAGAGCAAAGCGTCGACCGGCTCGAAGCCGAGCAGCGCCAGGGCGACGTTGTCCCGGCGAAGCGCGAACAGCGGCTCGAGGTCGTGGGGGGCCAGTAGCGGGCAATCGGCGTTCGTCACCAGGACGTCGCCCTGGAAGTCGGCCAGGGCCTCGCGGGCGGCCATCACTGCGTGGCCGGTGCCGAGCGGCGGATCCTGCACGGCGACCGCGGCAGGGCCCAGGCGCTTTTCCACTACCTCGCGGACCGCCGATCCCGCGGCGCCGACCACCACGACGATCCGCTCGCAGCCGCTGGCCTCCACGGTGTCGATGACCCGCTCGAGCAGCGTGCGGCCGCCGACCTTGTGCAGCACCTTGGGCAGCGGCGATTTCATCCGCGTGCCCTGGCCGGCGGCTAGGATTACGGCGGCGCGGGCGGTCATATTGGGCATCCTTGGAGCCGAGTCAGCAATCTGCGAGCGAGGCTTACCAAGCCTTGGCGCCGGGCGCGAGAAGCCGCTAGCTTGCCGCGCGTCTCGGGGAGAGTTTCATGAAACGTCGTGTCGGCCTTGTCGCCCTTCTGTCTGCCTGCGCCATTGGCGCCGTGAACACCGCCTGGGCCGCGCCGCCCGCGCCGGTGGACGCAAAAGCCCTCGAGGCAAAGTTCGACGCCCAGATCGATCCCGCGGAGATGGGCGGCTGGCTGAAGCTGCTGGCCGCCGAGCCCAACCATGTGGGCTCGGTCCACAACAAGGCCAACGCCGAGTGGATCGCCGCCCAGCTGAAGTCATGGGGCTGGGACTCCAGAATCGAGACCTTCGATGTGCTCTACCCGACACCGATCAGCGTCGGCCTGGAGCTGGTCGGAGGCCCTGGCGCGCCGTTCAAGGCGACGCTGACCGAAGCGCCCGTGCCCGGCGACCCGGCCACCAACACCAAGGACGCCCTGCCGGCCTATGTGGCGTTCCAGGGCGACGGCGACGTCACCGCCCCGCTGGTCTACGTGAACTACGGCATGCCTGAGGACTACCTGGCGCTGGAGCGCATGGGGATCTCGGTGAAGGGCAAGATCGCCATCGCCCGGTACGGCGGCGGCTGGCGCGGCCTGAAGCCCCTGCTCGCCCAGATGCATGGGGCGGCGGGCTCGATCATCTATTCTGACCCGAAGGACGACGGCTACGCCACCGACGACGTCTACCCGAAGGGGCCTGCGCGCCCGAAGCAGGGCTTCCAGCGCGGCTCCGTGGCTGACATGCCGATCTATCCCGGCGATCCCCTGACGCCGGGTGTCGGCTCGACCAAGGACGCGAAGCGGCTCGACCGCAAGGACGCCCAGACCATCCTCAAGATCCCATGCCTGCCGATCTCCTACGGCGACGCCCAGGTGCTGCTGGCCTCGCTGGACGGACCGGTGGCGCCGGCCAGCTGGCGCGGCGCGCTGCCGATCACCTACCACGTGGGCGGGTCCGCCTCGGGCGGCCAGGTGCACCTGGCGGTCAAGTCCGATTGGTCGCTGAAGACCCTCTATGACGTGGTCGGCACGCTGAAGGGCTCGGAAGCCCCGAACGACTGGATCGTGCGCGGCAACCACCACGACGGCTGGGTGATGGGCGCCTCCGACCCGCTGAGCGGCCAGATCGCCCTGCTGGCCGAAGCCAAGGCGTTCGGCGCCCTGATGAAGAGCGGCTGGAAGCCGAAGCGGACCATCGTCTACACGAGCTGGGACGGCGAGGAGCCGATGCTGCTGGGCTCCACGGAATGGGCAGAAACCCACGCCGATGAGCTGAAGGCCAAGGCGCTGGTCTACATCAACTCCGACGGCAACGGCCGCGGCTTCTTCAACGCTTCCGGCAGCCACGCCTTCCAGCACTTCATCAACCAGGTGGCGGCCGACGTGAAGGACCCCGAGACCGGCGTCTCGGTCGGCGAGCGCCTGCGCGCGCGGCTGGCCGTCAACGCCGCTGAACCGGGGGCCAGCGAGCAGGCCAAGACCGCCGGCAAGGCCGCCAACGATCCGACGAAGGACCTGCCCATCGGGCCGCTGGGTTCGGGCTCCGACTATTCGGCGTTCCTGCAGCACCTGGGCCTGGCGTCGATCGACTTCGCCTATGGCGGCGAGGGCGAGAGCGGCGGGGTCTATCACTCGCTCTACGACGACTACGAGCACCACAGCCGCTTCGTCGATCCCGGCTTCGCCTATGACGCCACCCTGGCCAAGACGGTGGGCCGCGCGGTGATCCGCCTGGCCGACGCCGACCTGCCCGTGCAGCGTTATGGCGACTTCGCCGACACGGTATCGGGCTACCTCGACGAGGTGAAGAAGCTGGCCGATAGCAAGCGCGATGAAGCCCGCGCCCAGGCCAAGCTCTTGTCCGGCAAGGCCTATGCGCTCGCCGCCGATCCCACCCATCCGCACGCCGACCCCGCGCCGCTGGCGCAGTCCCCGAACCTCGACTTCGCCGCCCTGGAGAGTGCCGTCGGCAAGCTGAAAGTGAGCGCCAAGGCCTTCGACACCGCCCTGGCCGCCAAGGGCGAGGGCCTCGGCAAGGCGCAGAAGGTGAAGCTCGACGGCGTGATCCGCCCACTGGACCAGAGCCTGCTGCGGCCCGAGGGCCTGCCCGGCCGGCCCTGGTACATGAACATGGTCTATGCGCCCGGACGCTTCACCGGCTATGGCGCCAAGACGCTGCCCGGCGTTCGCGAGGCGATCGAGGAGCGGCGCTTCGACGACGCCCAGAAGTACGTCGGCGTCACCGCGCAGGCGCTGGAGGCCTATGCCGCGAACCTCGACAAGGCCACAGCGATCATCAATGGCGGCTGAGAACACGGCCGGCGGGACGGCGCTCGCGGGCGCCGTCATCGCCCTCGACCTGGACGGCACCCTGGTCGACACCGCCCACGATCTGGTCGGCACGCTGAACTGGCTGCTGGCCGGGGAAGGCCTCGCCCCCCTGCCCCTCGATGAGGCCCGGCCGTTCATCGGCCGCGGGGCGCGGTGGCTGATCGAGCGCGGCTTCCAGGCGGCGGACGCGACGCTGGCGCCTGAGCAGGTCCAGCCGCTCTTCGAGCGGTTCATCGCCCGCTACGAGGCGCATATCGCCGATGAGAGCCGGCCGTTCCCCGGCGCGGTCGAGGCGCTCGAAACCCTGAAGGTGCAGGGCGCGAAGCTCTGCGTCTGCACGAACAAGCTGACGGGGCTCTCGACGACCCTGCTGGACGCGCTGGACCTCTCGCGCCTGTTCGACGCTGTGGTCGGGGCCGACGCGACGCCTGCCATCAAGCCCGACCCGCGTCATATCGAAGCCGCCGTCGCAGCCTGCGAGGGCTCGATGTCGCGCGCGATCATGGTCGGCGACGCCGCCACCGATGCCGGTGCGGCCCGCGCCGCCCGGGTGCCCCTGGTCCTGGTCAGCTTCGGCTACACCGAGATCCCGGCCCGCGAGCTTGCGCCGGACGTCCTGATCGACCGCTTCGACCAGCTGCCGGAGGCCTGCGTTCGCCTGCTCGGCGCTTGCGAGGCGTAGAGCCACGGGCTATACGCCCCATCCTTCGCGAACGGCGCCAAGCCGGACGCCGCGAAACGGATGCGTAGCTCAGCGGGAGAGCACCTCGTTCACACCGAGGGGGTCACAGGTTCAATCCCTGTCGCATCCACCACTTTTCCTTTGAAAATCAAGGGGTTAGACATCGACCCCTTTGTCATATTCCGGGCTACCGCTCAAGGGGGGCAGTCTAGGGGCAAATCACCCCATGCGAGTGACGAGCCGGAGTGGCCTCCGGCGCGCGCAAATCGGCAAGATCCCAGTCACTTTTTTCGAAGCGGGCGCATTCGCCAGGTTCCAATGCGCCTCTTTGGCGGCTCGCTTCCGACGGAATCCGGACCCCTGCCGAGCTTTGTTGGGGGCGATCGCTCGGCGTCAGGTGCGGACGTTGAGTGCGCGTCGCAAGTCGCACGTTCGTCTTGCAGGCGGGGAATGAAACGGTTGAGAAGCTTGAGTCGTCCCACCACGCCGCGTCCTTGGTCTCACGGCTTACCGCCTGAAGGGTGGCAAAGGTCCGGAGAACAGTTGGGCTTGCATCTCCGCCATCGCGCGCTGCTCCGGCGTCTCGCCGAGGAATGTCATCGAGTTGAACGGATCTAGCCCACCGGGCGTCGTCAGAACGAGCCGATGCTCCGAGAGTCCAAGCCGAAGCTCGGCAGTCCGCCGCGGGGGCTGCGAACTGGAGCCTTACTTCGGGGGCTCGGGCGGGTCGTCGCCAAACAGGTCCGGGGTCGAGCTCGAACGCGGCTTGCGCGGCGGCTTCGGTTCGGGATCAGCCAGGTAAGCCTGCCAAGCCACGTAGAAGCGGTCGGTGAAGACCTTCAACTCTTCGGGCGGCATCATCTGGGAATTTTCCCAGGTGCCCAATCTGTACTGCCGGTCCGTGTGTCCTTCCGGCACCGAGATATCCACGAGGTGCATCTCGGCGTTTTCCAGCTCCGGTCGCTGCTGCAGGCGGTTGTGAAGGATCGCCGCAGCCGCGTGGCGTTGCTCCAGGCTGAGGGGCTTTCGCCAAAGATGCAGCACGAGCACCACGAACCGATCGTCGACGCTCATGAGTGCCGAGAGCTTCACCGGGATCTGAAGGCCCGGGCCGGCTTGATAGTACTCGATGCTCAGGGGCTGGACCCACGCCGGTCGCACCGCCCGGAAGTAGGGCCGCAGGAGGTGGACGACGTCCTCAGCGCATTTGCGTTTGTCATCGTCGGTGATGGCGGCCGCCTGGCTCTTGGCCCAGGTCACGGCCTCGTCCGGCCCCCAGCCCAAGGCCCTGCCGCGTAGGGTGGCAAGCACGATCTCCACGGCGGTCCGGTAGAGCGCGGGCGGCGCGCCCCGAGCCATATTCCGGATGTTCCGAAGTGTACCCACGTGCGTCGGCGCCACCAGTGCGACTGCATTCAGCAGCCCCGGCGAGTTGCGCACCAGGTTAGGCTTGGAACCCATCCACGTTCCCCTTCCGAGAACGAAGCTTCAGACCGAAGTACGCCTTAATCAAATCGTCAGGAATCGACATTGATGGGTGATTCGGGCTCCGCCGTACAGTCGCCCAAGGTCCTGCTGGATCATGCGAAAGGTGCGACAACGTCGGGCCCGACTTGGGCCCATAGAATTCGATCATGACGTCGAGATGATCGCGGGTCTCCTCGACGAGCCGATACCCCACCTCGACGTTTCGGCCGGAGGCCAGGTCGATCTGGGTGGCGCGCGTTGAGATCTCGCGATCTCCGAAGGCCTTGAACTGGTGATAGAGGAGCGGCAGCACCGGGCCGTAGTCCCAGGCCTCGAACGCCACCGAGATAAGCGGCGCATCGTGCACGGCGAGATGCCAGCCATGACTGAAATAGAGGATTTTGTTCAGCGACATGTTGGTGACGCTGGCACCGCGCTCAGCCGTCGTATCGAGCACGTAGTTGGCTAACGCTCGGGGGTCGTAGGTCATGGTCGCCGATGACGCTCCCGCTTCGGACGGTGGGCCGGGCCCTGCAATCGTGTGCGCGTTACCTTGGACCGTCGGGGCCGCGATTCCCATCCGCCCGGAGGATACTAGAACATACCGCGAACATTCAAGGCGCCAAGTGGGACAGGCCAAGCGCCGCCTATCGAGTGCGTATTCCCATCTGCCAGGGTTCCCCGACTTGAGCGGCTAGGTCTGAGGTTCCATTCGTGGACCCGCCTCAGTGCGTTAGCCCGAGCAATCGCGCCGGCTGAGGGTCGCCTGCGCCGCCTTCGCAAGCGAAGAAGAGTGGATCTTCGATGGCGTGATCATGTTGGACAGCGAGGTCGAAGCCCCCACGGTGGTGACCGTGAGGGCGCGAGCGGCCAACCTGAGGGGCGCCACGTCCTCGGAGCGCGTGTTGCAGAAAGCCGTGGAAAACCTTCCGCTAGAGGCCATCGCCACAAGAGGGGAGCATCTGTGGACCCGCGAGCCGATGATCCTGCCCCTCATTCGCCAAGCCTGGCAGGAGAAGGACTACGACAAGGTCCAGCTGCGCGATCTGGACGAAGACTGAAAGACGCACGACCGATTGGCCGGGCCCGTCGCTCGGGAGTTAGCCCCTCGCCGCCCGCCGGCTAGGTCCAGGCGTGGCGGGAGCAGCATAGCCGCCGTCCGCTTCAGCGTCCGCCGTCAGCATGTCCAATGTAGACCGCCGGTCGCGATCACGGCGCGCACGATACTCCGCCAAGTCCGCGGCCTTCACACGTCGATGCGCGCCGACCTTGAATGACGGGATGTCGCCACGGTCCAGCAGGCGGACCATGAATTGACGGGAGACGCCGAGCACGTCGGCTGCCTTCTGGCTTGTCAGATCGGCGTCCGCGGCAAGCACGGCGACACCCGCGCCGCTGGCGACCATCCCCGCTGCAGCCTGCAACACCGCAATAAGCTTTGGCGACAGCTCAACGGCTTCGCCGTCAGGACGCGAGAGGCACAGGCGCATGCGGCCAGAGCCTGGAGCCATGATCAATGAGATGATCCTAAGCGCCGCATCACGGTCAGCCTCGGTCAACGTCGCGGCCGGTATCGGCCGTACGGGAGGCGATGCATCACGGGCTATGCTACGACTGGCCATGACCTCACTTGCGGACTAAACGCTATAAACGCAACTAACAGACCAACCCCCTTCCCGAACCCCCGACGAGCACGGGAGGACAGTTCGAGCACCGCAGCACCCGAGTAACGCGGAGCACATAGGCCTACTCCATTTCGCCATACCAATCATATGGTTAGTCGGCATCGGATGCGCAATTAGAGCCAACTCATGGTGCTACCTGGCTCATTGGCGTCAATCTCACTCCGCAAATGGGCGGAAATTGGTCGGCCAAGGGCCCTTGAGTGCGAATCTAAGTCCTTGGGATAATTGAGTGTAAGCCCTAAACTTGTCTCTCGATATGTGAAACCCCGAAGCCGTTCGGGGACGCGCCAGAGGGACCAGACCATGCCGACCGCCCGAGGAAAGGCGATCCGGGATCGCGACATCGATATTCGCGACACCCTCTTTCAGGAGGCCGATGTACGGCTCTGGGACCGCAGCCGCTTCCACGGCTTCGCGACGATCCCGAAGACCATGCCGTATATCTGCCGAATCCTCGACGAACTGTCGAAGGGCCAGCCGCTCGCCAGCACATACCTGGCCCTGTGGTGCTGGACCTGGGACAACGCCTTCGTGAAGCTGGGGCGCATGTCGGACCTGGCCTTCGCGGCCGGCTTTAGCGGCCAGCGCGGCGTGCGCACCTTTCAGGACCGGCTTAAGCGGCTGGTCGAACTCGGGTTCGTCGAGGTCGCGCCGAGCGGCCTGCAGCCCTTGGGCCTGGCCTTCCTCCCCAATCCTCACGTCCGGATCATGCGCCTCTACGAAGCGAAGGTGTCGCCACGGGGCGACCCGGACATGAAGGCGATCGCAGCCGGCATCCAAGCCACGACGTACAACGCCCTTCTTGAACGGGCGCAGGAGATCGGCTGCAGCGACATCACCGCGGAGCTCAAGCGCCAGCAGAAGGTCGCGAAGCGGGCCCGCGCCGCCGCGGACGACGATGAGGAAATGCCCCGCGCCCGTGCGTTGAGACGGCCGGCCGGCGGTGGTCAAAAGGCGCGCCCGAAGTTGAAGGCGCCGCCAAGCGAATGATCCAAGCCGTACTCGACGCCGATGTAATCTATCCCCTGCCGCTCCGCGACACCTTGCTGTCGGCGGCGGTCGAAGGCTGTTTCCGTCCGCTGTGGAGCGAACAGATCCTCGACGAGGCCATCCGCAATCTCGTGGCCGACCGTCGGATGACGGAGGCGTCGGCGGCGCGCATGCATGCCGCTCTCATGGCGAACTTCGAGGACTCCTGGGTCGAGGGCTACGAGCATCGCATTGCGGGGATGCCCAACCATCCCAAGGACCGCCACGTGGCGGCCTGCGCGGCCGAGGGTGGAGCCGGTCTCATCGTTACGAGCAACCTCAAGGACTTCGCGGATCTGCCCGAGGGTGTGAAGGCCGTGTCGCCAGATGAATTCCTCTGCGACCTGATGGTCGAGCATCCTGACCGCATGCGCGCCGCGCTGGTCGCGCAGTCTGCGCGCCTGAAGAAGGAGCCGCTCTCGGTGGCGCAGATCTTGGGCCTCCTGGCGCCGGTCACGCCGGGCTTTGTCGCGGTCTTCAAGGCCGTGCACCCCGATCTCGCCGACTCTGCGAGCGACGCTGGAAACGGATGATCACGGTCTCCTCACATGAGCGAATCCCCAGAACGCTATCTCGGCTGGCGCGACGTACAGCCCCTCTTCGGCGGCATCAGCCGCACGACCGCGTGGCGCGGCGTGCGCGACGGCTGGCTGCCGAGTCCCGTCCAAGTAAGTCCGGCGCGTAGAGCCTGGCGGGCGTCTGATGTCGCCAAGTGGCAGAGGCGCGCTCGGCGTCAGCGCTGCTTTCCAGGCGCACGATGTCCATGAGGTGTGGCAGTCGGGTCTGGTCGATCACCTCCACCGCCCAGCCGTCATCGGCGAGGCGAATGGTGTGATAGGAGACACCACCGACATCCATGATCTTGACTATAGGTGCGCGGTCAGCCGCTGGATAGACGACCCAGGGGCCCCGCCGCGTTCGAGGTCGGGGACTCGGGAATCAGAGCGCGCGGATGAGCGACTGGGTGCTGGGGATCATCGGCGGGTCCGGCCTCTATGAGATCGAGGGACTGACCGAGGCCCGCTGGGTCGAGGCCGAAAGCCCCTTCGGCGCCCCCTCCGACGAGCTGCTCACCGGCATGCTGGACGGTGTGCGCCTCGTCTTCCTGCCCCGGCACGGCCGCGGCCACCGGCTGTCGCCAACCGACATCAACCCCCGCGCCAACATCGACGCCCTGAAGCGCGCCGGCTGCACCGATCTGATCTCGATCTCCGCTGTCGGCTCGCTGCGAGAAGACCTCAGCCCCGGGACCTTTGTCGTCGTCGACCAGTTCATCGATCGCACGTTCGCGCGCGCTAAATCGTTCTTCGGCCCCGGCCTCGTCGCGCACGTGTCGATGGCCGAGCCGGTCTGCCCGCGGCTGTCGGCTCTCGTGGGCCGAGCGGCGCGTGAGGCCGGCGCCCGCGTCGTCGAGGGCGGGACCTACCTGGTGATGGAGGGCCCGCAGTTCTCCACCAAGGCCGAGAGCCGCCTCTACCGGTCCTGGGGCTGCGACGTGATCGGGATGACCAACATGCCAGAGGCCAAGCTGGCCCGCGAGGCGGAGCTGCCCTACGCCACGGTCGCCATGGTCACGGACTATGACTGCTGGCATGACGAGGCTGCGCACGTGGGGGTCGGCGAGATCGTGGCCTGCCTCGCCGCCAACGCCCAGACCGCCAAGGCGCTGGTCGCGCGGCTGGCTGCCGGTCTGCCGCATCCGCGCGCAGCCTCGCCGATCGACACCTGCCTGGATGGCGCGATCATCACGGCCGCTTCCGCCCGTGACCCCGAGATGATCGCCCGGCTAGACGCGGTCGCCGGGCGGGCCCTCCGCCCGTCGTCCCCGTTTGTCCCAAACGGTGCGGCATCGGCATCAGCGGCGCGTTGAGCGCTCAATTTGAGCAATGATTTCCGGTTGACGTAACAGGGTTCGCGCCGTCTGTTCCCCCTAGCTGGACTTTAAGGGGCGAGCCATGACCGCAAAGGTCTCGAACAACACCCAGATCATCGTGGCCGGCGCTGCGATCCTCGTGGTCGCCGGCGCCGCTTATGGCATCGGCCGCGTTTATCCACCGCAGGGCGCGGCGATGACCGGCGCCATTGCGCCCGCCGAGCGCTATCACGCCAGCCAGATCTCCGGCGGCGACGTGGTCCTGGGCGACACCACCGTGCCGCAGCTCATGCAGACCGACGCCTTCGAGCTGATGGTGAAGGACAAGACCTTCCGGGCGCTCGCGACCAACCCCGGCTTCATGGCGCTCGCGCAGCAGAACCCCAAGGCGCTGGCGGCCATCGCGCAGAACCCCGCGGCCTTCGCAGCGCTGGCCAGACAGCCTCAGGCTTTCGCCGCCCTGGCCGGCGGCGCCCAGGCCTATGCCAACCTGACGCCGGCGGCGCAGGCGGCTAACGCCCAGGCCTTCGCGGCGATGGTCGACAACGCCCAGGCGATGCAAGCGTTGGCGGCCTATCCACAAGCGTTCGCCGCCGTGGCGGCCAATCCCCAGGCCTTCCTGCAGTTCGCCAAGTCGCCCCAGGGTTTCTTCGAGGCGGCGGCCAATCCCTCGTCGTTCGCAGCCATGGCGAACCAGGCAGCGGCCTTCCGCTTGCTGGCGAGCGACGCCAAGGCGGTCGCAGCCATCAAGGCCGATCCGCAGCTGTTCGCAGCGATGGCCGCCTACGGCCACGTCTATTCGGCGATCGGCAGCGACGTCGCCGCCTTGCAGGCGATGGTCGCCAACGCCGCCAACCTGCGTGTCCAGATGGCGGCCAGCGGGGTGGGCCAGCAGGCGGTATCCACGAGCGCCGTCGCCGCCGCGTTCGCGGCCAATTCCACGGCCTTCGGCCTGATGGCGCAGCAGCCCCAGGCCATGGCGGCCATTGCCGAGCACGCCGAGGCGTTCGCGGCCCTCTCGCGCTATCCGCAGGCGCTGCAGGCGATGGCGGCCGATCCCAAGGCCTTCGCCAATTTCGCCAAGGACGTGAACGCCTTCGCCATGGCCGCGGGCACGCCGCAGGCGTTCCAGGGCATGGCCTCGGCGCCCCAGGCCTTCCTGGCGCTCGCCAATGACGCGAAGGCGATGGCCGCGCTTCGCGCCGACAGCCAGGTCTTCGCCTCGCTCGCCGCCAACGCGACGGCCTTCCGGATGCTGGCGGCCAATGCTCCGGCGTTCGCGGCCATGGCCTCCGACGCCAAGGCCTTCGACGCCATGGCCGCCAACTCGGCCGCCCTGAGGGCGTATGCGGCCTACCCGCAGGCGCTGGCGGCGATGGCCCAGCAGGCCCAGGCGTTCCAGACCGCGGCGGCAGTCGCGGCCCAGGCTTCGGCCCTGGCCGCCAACACCGCTTCGGCGAGCGCGGCCAGGCTACAGGCGGTCTCGACCAACGCCGCGGCCGTGCAGGCCATGGCGGCCTATCCGCAGGCCTTCGCCATGATGGCCCAGCAGCCGCAGGCCTTCCTGGCGCTGAGCTCTGACGCCAAGGCGATGTCGGCGCTGGCGGCCAACGCGGCGGCGATGCAGGCGATGGCGGCCTCGCCGGCCTTCGCCTCCCTCGCCTCGAACGCGGCTTTCGCGTCCATGCTGAACAGCCCGGGCTTCGCGGCCCTGATCCGCCAATAGAGCGTCTACGACGCCGCCTCCATAGCCGGGCAGGCTGTGGGCGGCGTTCGAGTACGGGGGGAGTATGTCGGGTAGAGTTTGGCGGCCAGGCCTGGTCGCCGCGGCTTTCTGGGCGTTGGCCTTTGCGGCGTCGGCGCAGCAGCCCGCGCCGCCCGTCGCCCCCGAGAAACCGGAGCCGCCCAAGGCCCACAGCGCCGCTGAGATCGACCTTTCGACGATCAAGACGGCGGACATGTCGCTGCTCTATTTCGACCCGGCGCAGACCTACCTCACGCCCTACGTCGCGCGGACTTTCGAACACTCCATAGCCTTCCAGCGGCAGCTCTTCGGCTGGACGCCGTGGGAGCGCACGACGGTCCTGCTCAAGGACTTCTCGGACTACGGGAACGCCGCGGCGCGGTCCTCGCCCAACAACACGATCCTGCTGGACGTCGCGCCTATCCCGCAGACCTTCGAGACCTTCACGCCGGGCGAGCGGTTCTTCACGCTGCTGAACCACGAGCCCGTGCACGTGGCGACGATGGATGTCTGGAACCAGACCGACGCCCGGTGGCGGAGACTGTTCCACGGCAAGCCTGCGCCTATCGAGGAGCACCCGGAGTCGATCCTCTACAACTTCCTGGCCACGCCGCGGGTGAACTCCCCGCGCTGGTACCTGGAAGGCTCGGCGGTGTTCATGGAGACCTGGATGGCCGGCGGCTATGGCCGCGCCCAGGGCGGCTACGATGAAATGGTCTTCCGGGCGAAGGTCCGCGACGGCGCGCCGTTCTATTCGCCGGTCGGGCTGGAGGCGGAGGGCACTTCCGTCGACTTCCAGGTCGGGGTCAACGACTACCTCTACGGGACGCGGTTCTTCTCCTACCTGGGGCTGATCTACGGACCCGAGAAGGTGATCGCCTGGCTGCGCCGCGACGAGGGTTCGGCCGGCTACTATTCGGCGCAGTTCGAACGGGTCTTCGGACGCCCGCTGGATGCGGCCTGGAAGGACTGGATCGCCTGGGAGCACGGGTTTCAGGCGGCGAACCTTGCCCAGGTCCAGACCTATCCGGCGACCGTCACCGAGCCGCTGGCCAAGACGGGCCTCGGCTCGATGTCGCGTGCGTTCCTGGCGCCCGACGGAAAGAGCCTGATCGGCGCGTTCCGCGCGCCGGGGATCATCGCCAACGTTGGAGTGCTGTCGTTCGGCGACGGCAAGATCCATCGGCTGGCCGACATCAAGGGCGCCATGCTCTACCGGGTGACGTCGCTGGCCTACGATCCTTCGGCCAACAAGGCCTACTACACCGCCGACAACTACGCCTTCCGCGACCTGATGGAGGTCGACGTCGCCAGCGGCAAGAGCCGGATGCTGCTCAAGGACGCCCGCATCGGCGACATCGCCCTCAACCCTCGCGACAAGACGATCTGGGGTCTTCGGCACCTGAACGGCCTGGTGACGCTGGTGAAGCTCGCCCCGCCCTACGCCGGATGGACCCAGGTCCATACCTTCGGCTATGGCGAGATCCCTTTCGACCTCGATATCTCCCCGGACGGCGCCCTGCTCTCGGCCTCGGTCGGACAGGTGGACGGCGAGCAGTCGGTGCGCATCTATCGCCTCGAGGACCTGGACGCCGGGCCGATCCACCCGATGGCGGAGTTCAAGCTCGGCAGCTCCACGCCCGAGGGGTTCGTGTTCTCGCCGGACGGCAAGTTCCTGTTCGGGTCGAGCTACTACACCGGCGTTTCCAACATCTACCGCTACGAGATCGCCACCCAGAAGGTGGAGGCCGTCTCGAACGCCTCGACCGGCTTCTTTCGCCCCATTCCGCGCACGGACGGAAAGCTGGTCGTCTACGAATATGCCGGCGCGGGCTTCACCCCGGTTGTGATCGACCCGGTTCCGCTGCAGGACCTGGGGAGCATCAAGTTCCTCGGCGCGGAGGTCGCCGCCAAACATCCGATCGTAAAGCAATGGGCCGTCGGCTCGCCGGCGAGCGTGCCGTTGGACAGCCTGGTGCTGGAGCGGGGGAAGTACGAGCCCAACAAGGAGATGCGGCTCGATTCGATCTACCCTGTGATCGTGGGCTATCGCGGCGAAGTCGCGGCCGGGGTGCACGCGATCTTTGAAGACCCGCTGCAGTTCCACCAGCTGATGGCCACGCTCGCCTACTCGCCGGGCGACAGCGTCCCCAGCGACGAGCGGCTGCACGTGAACCTGGAGTACAAGACGCTTAAGTGGCGGCTGCGCTACTGGCACAACGGCGCCGACTTCTACGACCTCTTCGGTCCGACCTACCGCAGCCGGCGGGGCGACGCGGTGCTGGTGGGCTACAAGAACCCCTTGATCTACGATCCCCCGAACCAGCTCGATTTCGTGGCCGACGTGGCCGCTTTCCGGGGGCTCGACACCCTGCCGCTCGCCCAGAACATCCCGGCCACCTCCAAGAACCTGCTCTCGGGGATCGTCGGCCTGCGCTACACCGCCACGGATAAGAGCCTGGGCGCCATCGACTACGAGAAGGGGGTCCGATGGTCGCTGTTGAGTGCGGGGGACCTAGGCTCCGGTGACTTCTTCCCGAAGCTCTACGGCACCTTCGACTTCGGCGCGCCACTGCCGGTCAATCACACATCTCTCTGGCTTTACAACGCCGTCGGCGTGGGCGGCGGCGACAGCGCCAATCCGCTCGCCAACTTCTATTTCGGCGGCTTCGGGAACAACTACGTCGATAACGGCGAGGTGAAGCGCTACCGGGAGTACGGCAGCTTCCCGGGCTTCAAGATCGATGAACTCGCGGGCCGGCGCTTCGGCAGGTCCCTGCTCGAGCTCAACCTCCCGCCGGTGCGGTTCGCCGAGGTCGGACGCCCCAGCCTGTTCCTGAGCTCGATGCGCCCGGCGCTGTTCGGCGGCGTTCTGGCGCTGGATCCCGGAACCGGGGGAACGCGCACCCTCGAGACGGTGGGCGGTCAGCTGGATTTCAACTTCACGGTCGCACTGCGCCTTCCAATGGTGCTGTCCTTCGGCGCGGCGGCGGGGTTCGAGGACGGGCGTCACAAGGGTAACGAGGCGATGGTCTCGCTGAAGATCCTCTGATGGACGCCGAATTCCTGCTCAAACTGCTCGTGGCCATTTCGCCGGTGGTCGTCCTGCTGATCGTCTTCGAGCGGCTCGACGTCTTCCGCCTGGTCAGCACTGGCAGTGTCATCGCCTACGCCGCGGCGGGCGCGGTGCTGGCGGCCTTGAGCTATGTGGCCAACGGGCACGCCATGGACGGCCTGCCGATCGGTTTCACCGACTACAGCCGCTATGTCGCGCCGGTGATCGAGGAGACGCTGAAGGCCCTGATCATCGTCGGCCTGTTCGCGCTGGACCGCATCGGTTTCAAGCTCGATGCGGCGATCGCAGGCTTCGCCATAGGCGCGGGCTTCTCGGTCTTCGAGAACGGTTACTACCTGTGGCTCTTCCGCGAGGCCAACCTCGGTGTCTGGATCGTGCGCGGGTTCGGCACGGCGGTGATGCATGGCGGGGCGACGGCTCTTTTCGCGGTGATCACCCACGAGTTCTCCGAACACCAAGCGCATCGCCAGGGCCGCCACTCGCGGCTCTATCCGTGGGTGTTCATCCCTGGGCTGGCGGTGGCGATCGTGGTCCACTCCGCGTTCAACCACCTGCCGGGGGATCCGCTCCTGGCGATGCTCGCCGCCATGGTGGTCATCCCGATCACGCTGCTGGCGGTGTTCTCGAAGGGTGGCGCCACCGCCCACGACTGGCTGGAGCACGACCACGAAGGCCACGCCCAGATGCTGGCCGACATCCGCGAGGGGCGATTTGCCGAGACCCCCGACGGCCGCGCGATCGCGGCGACCGCAGCGCGCTTCCCGCCCCGCCTGCGGGCCGACGTGGGCGCCTGGATCGAGCTACAGCTCACCTTGGTCCTGCGGGCGGAGGAGTTGATCCTCGCCTTCGAACGCGGCGAACGACCGGAGGTCGGCGCGGCCGAGCATGCGCAGTTCCAACGGCTGCACGAGCTTGGCCGCAAGATCGGCCATGCGGCGCGGCACGCGATCCTGCCGCACCTGCGCTTCAGCCGCAGCGACCTCTATGAGATGCACATGCTCCGCCACCGCGTCGGGGCTGGGACAAATCACAAAGCCTAAGCCGGCCTACGTCTGCGCGCGGCGCTGCAGGCCCTGCTGTTGCATGCGCCATTTGAGCTGGTCGAAGCGGTCCTGGCCGAAGAAGGCCTCCCCGCCGAACACCATCATCGGCACGCCCCAGTGACCGGCGGCTCGTTGTGCGACCTGGTTTTCCTCCACGACGGCCGCGAAGGCTTGCGGCTCGGCGTCGACCGCGGCGGCCATCTCGGCGAAGTCGAGGCCAGCCCGTTCCGCGGCGCCGGCCAGGTGGTCGCCTTCGTGCCAGTTATCGACCTCCCCGCCCCAGATCGTTCGGCTGGCTTCCACCAGGAACTGAAGGCCCCGCCCCCGCTGCGCCGCCGCGACGCCCAGGTGGGTCAGCCGATGGATGTAGGGCTGCGGCATGCGATAGCCGGCGTCGGGCGAGCGCTGAACCGGATCAGGCCTCGGCCAGCGGAACGGCAGGTCGAGGAACGCGGCCTCCCGGAAGACGTCTGTCATGAAGTAGGAGAGCCAGAGTGGATCCTGCTGCTCGAAGAACTCCGGCGTCCGCACGGCCAGCGGATAGACCGGCCGCACCCGACACTCGACATCGTGGTCCCGTTTCAGGGCCGCCAGCCTGGGCGTCACCATGTAGGAATAGGGCGACCGGAAGGACCAGTAGAGATCGTAGCTGAGCGTCATGACGCCTCCCGGCGCGCCGAAAATCCTGGCGCAAACCAAGCCCCACCATAGGGTGGGCGCAAGGCTGGAGGGAACCATGGGCTGGCGGAAGTTCGGCTTGGCGGCCGCCGCGATCCTTGCGCTGTGGTCGGCGCCTGCAGCGGCGCAAGCGCCCGCGCCGCCCAGCGGCGACAGCCTGAAGGTCACCTTCTGCGGGACATCGGGCCCCTTGGCGGTTCGAGACCGCGCCAAGGCCTGCGTCGCGATCCAGGCCGGCGGGTCCCTCTACCTCGTCGACGCAGGCCCGGAGTCCACCGAGAACCTGATGCTCTGGCGCATGCCCCTGGCCACCGCCAAGGCCCTCTTCCTGACCCACATGCATTCCGACCACATCGGCGAGGTCGGCGAGTTCAACCTGCAGAGCTGGGTGGCCGGACGGCCTGCCCCGCTGGCGCTGATCGGGCCGCCCGGTGTCGAGAAGGTCGCGAACGGCTTCAACGAGGCCTACGAGCTGGACCACGGCTTCCGCCGCGCACACCACGAGCATGGGGCGTTCAAGTTCTCGATCGCCGCCGGCCTACTCGCGCCCAAGGTCATTCCGCCGCCCAAGGCCGGCCCTTCCGGCGCGGCGACCGCGGTGGCCTGGCAGGACGGCGCGCTCACCGTCACGGCGATCGTCGTGGCCCACGAGCCGGTCGAGCCGGCCTACGCCTACCGCTTCGACTACAAGGGACGCTCGGTGGTGGTGAGCGGCGACACCCGCAAGTGGCCGCCGCTGGCCGCGGCCGCCAAGGGCGCCGACCTGCTGATCCATGAGGCGCAGAACAGCGACATGACACGGATGCTGGCTCAGGCCCTCGCGGCCCAGGGCAATGCGCGGATGAGCTCGCTGATGACCGACACGCTGACCTACCACACCACCCCCGTGGAGGCGGCCGAGATCGCCCGCGCCGCCGGGGTCAAGGCGCTGGTCCTCTATCACCTGACCCAGGCGGGTCTGCCGTTCTACACGCCCGAGGCCTTCACCAGGGGCATGGACGCCGGCGGTCCACTGGATTGGCGACTTTCGCGCGACGGGATGACAATCGACCTTCCAGCCGGGGGCTCCGGGATCCGGTTCGGGCAGAATTAGCGGGCCGCCGACCGGAAGTGGTCGCGGCGCGCCAGCACGATCGCCAGGTCGTAGGGAATGGCCAGCGCCTCGCGCAGATGCATTTTCGCCCAGTAGTACGGCCGCGTGCCGCCCAGGCCTGGGGCGGTGGGGCCGCCGATGCTCCGTACGCCGAGCGCCGCCAGCAGCATGCGGATCCGCGGGATGTGGTAGCGGTCGCTGCAGACGACGCATCCATCGAGCGCGCGTTCACGAACGAAGCGCGCAGCGGCGACCACGCTCTGCAGCGTGTCCAGGCTGGCCTCGTCAAGAACCAGGCGTTCGGCGGCGATCCCGCGGGCGACAAGCCCTTCAGCGATGATCGAGGCCTCGGACGGGCCCGCCGCGCCGACACCACCCGAGCAGACGATCGGCGCGCCCGGCCAAGCAGCCGCAGCCTGCGCGCCGTAGCCTATCCGGCGGCGAAGCGAGGGCGAGGCCCGGCCATCGGCCAGGACCGCAGCGCCGAAGATGACGATGGCAGGACGCTCCATGCCCTTGCGAGCATGACGACGCCTGGGAGTCTTCGCTAGCGCGCTTGTTAGGCCCGGGGCCGTCCGCCCTGGTTCATCGGCGGCTGATGCTCCTCGATGAGGTCGGAGCGCTCGGCCTCGCGAACCGCGCGCGTGACATTGAGCCGGGTAAGGACCGACGCATCCCCGTATGCGGCGCGGGCCTTCTCCAGCGCGTCGCGCCAGGTCTGGTTGGCGAGGTTGTCGGTCTCGCCGGCGTACACCACGGTCGGCCCCTCCTTGGTCATCTTGGCGATGACGAAGTTGGCCCCCGCGGGCGGCAAGAAGCGCGCCTCCTCCAGAGGCGTATAGCGGTATCGGGCGCCGGATTTGCCGGCTAGCTCATACTGACGGGTCAACGCAACTCTCCACCCCGGGGCAACGCGATCTTCGGCCCCGACAGGGGGCCGTGATTCATGCTGACTCCCAGCCTTGACCAAAAATGGGCCTAGCTTGGCCATGGAGACCTTTCTGCGCAGAACGAGGCCACGAAGGGCCAAAAGCGGAACAGCCTGCGCCATATGACGTTCGGGCGACGCGCCGCCTCTGTTAGGCTCACATCTTCCAGGGGAGCGCGACTCGAAAACTCGCCTACCCACCAGTGGAGTCCGCAAAGCCTGTGGAGAAGCCGGCCGAGTTCAATGTGCGAGACGAAAGCGGGCGCGCGATCGTCACGCTGGTCGGCGACTGGACGGCCAATACCCTGGGTGAAGCGCCCAGCCGGCTCGTCCAGGCGCTGCGCTCGCGCCAGGATTTCTCCGTCGATATCCGCAAGGTCCGTCGCCTCGACACTGCGGGCGCCTTCGCCCTGGTCCGGGCCACGGGACCGAACTTCGACCTGAAGACCGTTCTCGCGCGGCCGGAGAACGAGCGGCTGCTGGAGCTGGTCGGCGCCGCGACCCGCGTGAAGCCCGTGCTGGCGCATCCGCCGCGTGGCTTCCACGAGCTGACGGTCCGTATCGGCAAAGGCGTGATGAATGTCGGCTACGAGTGGGTCGACACCCTCGCCTTCCTCGGTCACCTGCTGGTGGTGGTCGCGCGCACGGCCGTGTTCCTGTTCACCAATCCCAAGCGCATCCGCTGGGCGGCGATCTTCTCCCTGGCCGAGCGTGCGGGCCTCGACGCCATACCGATCGTGGCGACAACCTCCTTCTTCATCGGCGCCGTCGTGGGCCTGTTGGGCGCCAACATGCTGCGCCAGTTCGGGGCCGAGGTGTTCGCCGTCGAACTGATCGGCATCGCGGTGCTGCGTGAGTTCAACATCATCATCACCGCCGTGCTGCTGGCCGGCCGCTCGGCTTCGAGTTTCGCCGCCGAACTGGGCTCGATGAAGATGAACCAGGAGATCGACGCCATGCAGGTGATGGGCGTCGATCCGTTCGAGGCCCTGGTGCTGCCGCGCTTCCTGGCGCTGCTGCTGACCATCCCGCTGCTGACGTTCGTGGCTACGCTCGCCGGCCTGTTCGGCGGTATGGTGGTGGTCTGGTCGGTGTTGCACCTAGGCCCGACCTTCTTCCTGCAGCGCATCGTCGACAACGTCGGGGCCCTGCACTTCTGGGTTGGCATCTCCAAGGCGCCCGTGATGGCCATGGTGATCGCCGGCATCGGCTGCCGTCAGGGACTGGAAGTCGGCGGCGACGTGGAATCCCTTGGTCGGCGTGTGACGGCCTCCGTCGTGCACGCCATCTTCGCGATCATCATGATCGATGCGGCGTTCGCCCTGCTGTTCATGAAGCTGAACGTATGACTGACGCCCTCGACGAGAACCAACTCTCCGACGACGAACTGCTCGACAACGAGGGCCCGGCTGTCGAGGTGCGCGGCCTGGTCTCGGCGTTCGGCGACAACGTCGTCCACAACGGCCTCGACATCACCGCTGAACGCGGAGAGGTGTTGGGCGTGGTCGGCGGCTCCGGGGCCGGCAAGTCGGTGCTGCTGAACACCATCATCGGCCTGCGTGCGCCGCAGGCCGGGACCGTGCGGGTGTTCGGGCAGGACATCGAGCACGCCTCTCGCCGCCGGTGGACCGCCATCGAACGTCGCTGGGGCGTGCTGTTCCAGCAGGGCGCGTTGTTCTCCAACCTGACGATCCGCGAAAACGTGGCTGCACCGCTGTTCGAACACACCATGCTGTCGCGCCGCGAGATCTACGACCTTTCTGACCTGAAGATCACGCTGGTGGGCCTGGGCCCCGAGGCGGGCGACCTGAAGCCGTCGGAGCTCTCCGGCGGCATGCGCAAGCGCGCCGGCCTAGCCCGCGCACTCGCGCTGGATCCGGAGCTGCTGTTCCTCGACGAGCCGACGGCGGGCCTCGACCCGATCAGCGCGGCCGCCTTCGACGTGCTGATCAAGGACCTCTCGGACAGCCTGGACCTGACGGTGTTCATGATCACCCACGACCTCGACACACTCTATGAGATCACCGACCGCGTGGCCGTCATCGCCGACAAGAAGGTGGTGGCGACCGCGCCTGTGCGGGAACTCGAACATGCGGACCATCCCTGGATCCGCGAATATTTCCTTGGCCCGCGCGGCAGAGCCGCCAGCGCGACCAAGGCGAAGACGGAGGCCTGATGGAAAAGAACGCCAACTATGCCCTGGTGGGCCTTTCCTCGCTGATCCTGTTCGTCGGCCTGGTGATCTTCGTCGTCTGGCTGGCCAGGATCTCCTTCTCCCAGGAGTACGACCTCTACGACATCGTCTTCGACGGCCCCGTACGGGGCCTGAACCAGGGCGGCGAAGTCCACTTCAACGGGATCAAGGTCGGCGAGGTGACCAAGATCGCGCTCGATCGGACCAACCCCAGCCGGGTGATCGCCCGAGCGCGGGTGACCTCGGACGTCCCGATCCGCGTCGATTCCTACGCCACCCTGGAGCCTCAAGGCATCACGGGGGTGAACTACATCCAGATCACCGCCGGCACGCCGGCCAAGCCGCTGTTGAAAGTCGTTGAAAAGGCCAGGTGCGAGGCCAGGGGGCTCAGCCCCTGCATTCCGATCCTGAAGAGCCAACGAAGCGCCCTCGCCGACCTGCTGGAAGGCGGCGGCACGGTGCTGACGCGAACTATCGAGGCGCTCGACCGGGTGAACCGCGTGCTCTCCGACCAGAACATCAAGACCTTCTCGGCGACGCTCTCCGACGCCCAGGCCATCAGCGCCGAGCTTCGCGAGCGCAAGGCGATCGTCGCCGACGCCCAGAAGCTGATCCAGGACCTCGACGCCGCGACCCAGCGCGCCGACGCGATCCTGGCATCGACCCAGAACATCGTCGACACCGACGGTCGCCGGAGCGTGAAGCAGATCGCCGACGCCGCAGAAGAGGCCAAGAACACGGCCAAGGACCTCCGCGCGATGGTGGCCAAGCTGCAGGGGCCGACAACCGATTTCGCCAACACCGGCCTGCCGCAGATCACCGCGGCGAT
>DASXKT010000081.1:0-4750 GCA_036496685.1 Phenylobacterium sp. | reverse complement strand
CTTGAAGAGATTCACCGAGGTGGAATCGGCGACGACGACTTCGCCCGGGTCCGCGCCGATCAGCCGGGCGATCTTGGAGCCGACCCGCAGCGGCGCGTCGATCCACCCGGCGGCGTTCCAGCTGCGCACCAGCCCTTCGCCCCATTCGTCACGCAGCGTCCCGGCCACGCGCTCTTGGGCCGCGAGCGGCGGCGGTCCCAACGAATTGCCGTCGAGGTAGATCAGGCCGGGCGGAAGGGCGAAGGCCGCCCGGAACCGGCCCAGCGGATCGGCCGCGTCCAGGCTCTGCGCATCCTCGCGGGTCAAGGGAGCGACCGGGGGTTTTGGCTCTGCATGGCAGCCTCATAGAGCCGCCTGCAGCCGGCTGGAAGGACCGGTCGGGCGATGTGGGGCATTGAATAGGCGCCGCCTCGGCAACGCTCCCGTGGGATCAGCGTTCGATTCTGCGGGACACCGAGACGACGGTGTTCCATCGTAACCGCGTGGTTAGCCCCGCTCCCGGGTTGGGGACGATGATGGGTGGGTGTGGATGAACTACCTGACGGGTCAGTACTCACAAAAGGAAGAGGGCTACTTCACCACCGCCCGATACGATTACGTGTCGGATCTCGCCGACGACCCTCAGGCCAGCATTCTCGAACTCGGCTGCGGCAACGGCGCGACCGGCGCGCTCGCGCTTCAGCAAGGCAAGTGCGCCAAGTACGTGGGGATCGAGATGTTCGAACCCATGGCGTTGGAAGCTCGGCAAGTGCTTAGCGCCGTGCATATCGGCAACATCGAAACCATGGACCTTCCATACCCGCCGCACAGCTTCGACGTGCTCATCTGCAGCGAAGTTCTTGAGCATCTGACTGATCCCATTCCGGTCGTCCGCAAACTGGTCAGCCTCCTCAAGCCGGGCGGAACGATCTACGCCAGCGTCCCGAACATCTCGCACTGGAAGATCGTGCTCGCCCTGATCGGCGGCAGGTTCGACTACCAGTCGGAAGGCGCGATGGACCATACGCACTTGCGCTGGTTCACCCCCCGGACCTTCCGAAGGCTGTTCGAAGACTGCGGTGTGAGCGTGGATCGCCTCAAGCCTTTGGGCGCCAAGAGACTCACCGGGCTGGTTTCCCGGATGCCGCTGACGCACATGCTTTGGTGGCGCATCGATCTGCGCGGCCACCGCGTCCAATAATCGGCTCACGTTGACACCAGTCGTCGCGGGATGACGCTTCGGGTTGGGCTGTGCTTAGATCGGCATCGCCGATGCGGAGACGCTGGCGGCATTCGCAGCAAAATAGATATTCGCGGGCTTCAAGACCCGCCGGGGGATTCCAGGATGAGCAAGCTGACCCACTTTGCCTTGGCCTCGGCGCTGGCCGTGGGCCTGGCGACCAGCCCGGCTATCGCGGCCGACAAGCCCGCCGCCAAACCTGCCGCCGCTGCGCCTGCCTACAAGTGGCCCGGCCTGCCGCCCGGCGCGGTCGAGGAAATGGCGGCGATGCGCGACGGGACCAAGCTCGCCGCCAACGTCTTCAAGCCGTCCGGCGCTGGCCCCTGGCCGGTGGTGATGACCCGCACGCCCTATCTGAAGGACGGCCGTATCGACAAGGAACACGACCCGGACGGCTCGAAGATGCGCGAGGCGCTGGTCAAGCAGGCCAAGCACTACACCGACGCTGGCTACGTATACGTACTGCAGGACGTGCGCGGGAAGGGGCGTAGCCAGGGCTTCTATTCGGCCTTCGAGAACGACATCGAGGACGGCTACGACAGCGTCGAGTGGGCTGCCGCCCAGCCCTGGAGCAACGGCAAGATCGGCCTCTCGGGCGGCTCGGCCATGGGCATCACCTCAAACGAGGCGGCGATGGCGGCCCCGCCGCACCTGAAGGCGGCCTACGTCGTGGTCGCGCCCTACGACCTCATGCAGAACAGCTACATGGGCGGCGTGCTCAAGGAAAAGGACGTTCTGGGCTGGTCGAAGGGGCAGGGCGTCTCCGACGCGGTCCTGGACCAGCAGCGGCGGCGGGTGGCCGACGACATCGTCTGGAACCGCGGCGCCATGAGCACGAACCGCAAGTACATCCAGATCCCGATCTACAACGTCGGTGGCTGGTACGACATCTTCGACCACGGCAACATTTCCAACTTCGAGTACCTGCAGAACGAGGGGGCCAAGGGCGCCCGGGGCAACCAGAAGCTGCTCATGGGACCGTTCGGCCACGGGAACCTGAGCGGGAACCTCGAATATCCCGGCTTCGACCGCTTGAACCTCGCCGGCGACCAGGAGATCCGCTGGTTCGACTATTGGCTGAAGGGCGTGGACAACGGGATCATGGATGAGCCGCCGGTGAGTTATTTCATGATGGCCGGCGCAGAGAAGGGCGCGATCTCGCCCAAAAACCGCATGCTGACCTCCGCCAACTGGCCGCCGGCCAATCGCGAGGTGCGCTACTATCTCACCCCCGACACGACGCTGACCGGCAAGGCGCCGTCCGGCGACGGCGTAAAGATTTCCTACCGCTTCGACCCGGCCAATCCGGTCCCGACCGTCGGCGGCGCCAACCTCACGTTCGAACGGGGTCCGATGGACCAGCGCGCGATACCGGCCCGGCAGGACTACCTGCGCTTTCAGACCCCTGCGCTCGACAAGGACGTGACCATTGCGGGGCCTGTGAAGGTCGAGCTCTACGGCGCCACGGACGGCCTGGACACCGACTTCATGGCCAAGCTCGTCGACGTCTATCCGGATGGCTACGAGGCCCTCGTGCTCGATGCCCCGATCCGCGCCCGCTACCGCCACGGCCGCATGCCTGACGACGTCAAGATGATGACGCCGGGCGCGCCGGAGGAACTCGACATCGACCTCTGGTCGACGGCCATCACTTTCGAGAAGGGCCACAGGATTGCGCTGCACATCACCTCATCCAACAGCCCGCGCTTCGAGGTGAACCCCAATACCGGCGAGGCGCCCGGCGGGCACAGCCAGGCGCCGCGGGCAGCGACCAACAGCGTCTACATGGATGCGAGCCATCCCTCGGCCCTGGTGTTGCCTGTCGTCTATCCCGACGGGAAGTAGGAGCTAGGCGCGTCCGGCGACCGCCATGGTCTCCAGGGCCATCACGTCGGTGGCGTCCTGGGCGTCCATGATCTTCAGGAGGCGGGCGCGGGCGCGGTTCACGCGGCTCTTGATGGTGCCGAGCGCGCAGCCGCAGATCTCGGCGGCCTCCTCGTAGGAGAGGCCGGCCGCACCCACCAGGATCAGCGCCTCGCGGTGCTCGGCCGGGAGCTTCTGAAGCGCCGCCTGCAGCGAACGCATGGCCACCCGCCAGTCCTGTGTGGGCGCCGACTTCAGGGCCGCGGCGTACTCACCCGCCTCGTCGCGGACCTCGCGGCGACGGCGCAGGACGTGGGTGTAGTAGGTGTTGCGCAGGATCGTGAACAACCAGGCGCGTAGGTTGGTCCCGGGCTCGAACTTCTCCCGGTTGGTCCACGCCTTCACAAGCGTGTCCTGCACCAGGTCGTCCGCGTCCGATCCGTTGTGGCTCAGGGACCAGGCGAAGGCCCTCAGCGCCGGGATGAGGCCGACGACTTCCTCCCGCCAAACTGACGTCGCAGTCATGCCGACCTCGAACACTTCCCGGCGAACAACTCGGTCCACCCGTACGCTCCCCAGCGATCGCTGAACGCCGCCCCGCTCCGGTCCGTTCCGGAGGCAACCAACCCTTTTTCTGAACGCTCTCTGCCGGACGCGGTTGGCGCCGCAGCCCTGAGTGCTTAGGTCTGGCGCTGCGGGGAGAACGTGTTCGACAATCGAACGCGGAGAGGAGGCACATGGCCCAGTCCGACGACCCGCAGGCGCTTGCCCATGCGCAGGCGGCCGAACGCGCTCCTGACGCCGCGAAGCCGGCCTCGAGCGCCATCCATCGCTATCGCGCCCTTCGCCAGGCCACTGAGGCGCTCACTCGATCGCTCACGGCCGAGGACCAGCTCGCCCAGTCGATGCCAGATGCGAGCCCCACCAAGTGGCACCTCGCGCACACGACCTGGTTCTGGGAGACATTCCTGCTGATCCCAGGCCTGCCGGGTTACAGGCCCTTCGATCCGCGGTTCCACTACCTGTTCAATTCCTACTACGAGGCGCTTGGGCCGCGGCAGCCACGACCCGAGCGCGGCCTGCTGACCCGGCCGTCGCTAGACGACGTGCTCGCGTATCGGGCCCATGTGGACGAGGCCATGGGTCGGCTGGTGGCCCAAGGCGCCGGCGAGTTTGCAGATTTGCTGGAGTTGGGGCTCGCCCATGAGGAGCAGCATCAGGAGCTGATCCTGATGGACATCCTGCATCTCTTCGCCCTGTCGCCGCTGCAGCCCGCCTACGCGCCGCCGCGCTGGGGAGTCGTCAATCCGCCGTCGCCCGAGCCGCTGCGCTTCGTCCGCTTCGAGGGCGGGCTGGTGGAGATCGGCCATGCCGGCGAGGGCTTTGCTTTCGACAATGAGGGGCCGCGCCACAAGGTCTGGCTGGAGGCGTTTGAACTGGCCGACCGGCTGGTGACCAACGCCGAATGGATGGCGTTCATCGCCGACGGTGGCTACCGGCGTCCGGAGCTCTGGCTCACCGATGGCTGGGCCCGCGCCCAGGCGGAAGGCTGGACCGCGCCCCTCTACTGGCGCGAGGATGCGGAAGGCGAGGGGACCGGCTGGCGCGAGATGACCCTGCACGGCCTGCGCCCACTCGACCTCTCGGCGCCTGTCGGCCACGTCAGCT
>DASXKT010000080.1:0-5460 GCA_036496685.1 Phenylobacterium sp. | reverse complement strand
CCTCACTGACATCCGCGAAGATTCGGCCGCCGGCGTCGGTGACAAAGAGGTGGACGTAGCGGGCCTGCACCCAATGGCCGTGGAGGCCCTCGCCGGGCCCCTCGCCGCGCAGGCCGGCCAGCACCTCCGGCCGCAGCCTCGCCCGGGGGCCGGTCGCCTCGACGGCGATTGCCACGGTGGCGCCCTCCTCGACCGCGCGCACCTGCGCCCGGCCTCCAGTAGGCAGGGCCGCGCCAGCCATCTGCGCAAGGTTCAGGAGCGTACGCGCCACCGGCTTGTTCACCGCCGGCGTCGCCACCTGCCAATCGAGTTCCGCACGCATGTGCCCGAAGACGCCCTGCGCCAACTTCTCCAATTCGCGGGCGTCGAAGGTCTCCGCCGAAGCCGAGGCCCCGAAGGCGACGCGGGTGAAGGCCAGCAGGTCCGCAAGCTTGCGCGCCGACGACGCGATCAGCCCCATGGCATCGTCGCGCATGTCCTGCGCGGTGGGATCTTCCAACAGGTCGAGCCCTGAGACGATGGCGCTCGCCGGGCTGATGAAGTCGTGGCACATCCGGGCTGCCAGATAGGCGGCGAACTCCGCAGTGCGCAGCGGCGCGGCTTCGGGGGCGTCTTGGGCGGCGATTTCCGTCATGCCACGGACCTTGCGGTGATTTGAGCCTTTGGAAAACTGCGCGCGCCCCATAAGAGAGCCCGCCTGAGATCGAGGTTGGGTATGAATGACATCGGGGCCGAGCTGGCCGAGATTTGCGACGCAGCGGCCGCGCTGATCCTGCCCCTATGGCGAACCGGACTGGCGGTGGCCCAGAAGTCCGACGAGAGCCCGGTCACCGAGGCCGATCGGCAGGGCGAAGCGCTGATCCTGAGGGCGCTCGCCGAGCGCTTCCCCGACATCCCGGTCGTCTCCGAAGAGGACGCCAGCGAGTTCGGCGCGCCCGAGGCGATCGGTCCCCGCTTCTTCCTGGTGGACCCCCTGGACGGCACCAAGGCCTTCGTCCGTGGCGATCCCCATTTCACGGTCAACATCGGCCTCATCGAGAATGGCCGCCCGGTGGCCGGAGCCGTCGCGTCGCCACCCTCCGGCGAAGTCTGGTACACTGCGGGCGGGCAGGCGATGAAGCGGCTGAAGGGCGTGGCGGCCCGGCCGGTCCGCGTACGGCCCTGGCCTGAGGGCCAGGCGCTGGCGCTCATCAGCCACACCATGAAGGTCGAGACTGCAGACAAGCTGGCGCAGGAATATGGTTTCCACCTGCGCGAGCCGATGGATTCCTCGATCAAGCTCTGCCGGATCGCCGAGGGCGTCGCCGACATCTACCCACGGCACGGCCCGACGATGGAGTGGGATACCGCGGCCGGCCACGCCGTACTGGAGGCCGCCGGCGGCCGCTTCACGACGCCTGAAGGCAAGCCCTTCGTCTATGGCAAGGCCCACGAGGGCTTCCGCAACGGCTGGTTCGTCGCGAGAGGCGCGGACTAGATCTTCTTGGGAAGATTCCAGTCCTGGGACGCCGGACCGGAAGCCGCGAACGGCTGATAGTGGCCCTCACTCGCCGCGACGGCTGGGCGGCCTAGCGCCAGGTAACCGACGAAGCCCACCAGGAAGGCGAGGGCCGCTAGCCAGGCGAACGGTCGGACGATTTCGGGGAGGCTGGTCGCGGGCATCGGCGGGCTCTTCGGCGGCGTCTACGAAGAGGGAACACCGCCCGGCGAGCTTGGTTGCGCCGATCTCAGACCTCGGCCCACATCCGCAGCAGATTGTTGTAGGTCGCCGCCAGTCGCACCACCGAGGCATCGGCCTGGCCCACCTGGACGCTAAGCGCCTGGATGGCGTTGTCGAGGTCGTGGAGCAAGGTCCGCTGGCCGTCGTCCCGGATCATCGACTGGACCCAGAAGAAGGCCGCCCAGCGCGACCCCCGGCTGATCGGCGCCACCCGGTGCAGGCTCGAGGCCGGATAGAGGATCATGTCGCCCGCCGCGAGCTTCACCGCGTGCTCGCCGTAGGTGTCCTCGACGATGAGCTCGCCGCCGTCGTAGTCCTCCGGCTCCGTGAGGAAGAGGGTCGCCGAAAGATCGGTGCGGAACCGCACGGGGCCTGCGATCCGGATCGTGTTGTCCACGTGGGAACCGAACGCCATGCCTTCGTCGTAGCGGTTGAACAGCGGCGGGAAGACCCGCAGCGGCAGGCCGGCCGAAACGAAGGGCGGGTTCTGGCCGAGGCGTCCGAGGATCATCTCGCCAAGCTCGCGCGCGGTGGCCGAGTCCTCCGGGACCTGCAGGTTGTCCTTGACCCGCGCCGACTGCTCGCCGGCGGTCACCCGGCCATCGACCCAGGCCTCGGCGGCCAGCCGCTGGCGACAGAACTCAACCTCCTCCGGGCTCAGCACCTGCTCGATGTGGACCAGCATGGCGGGGTGTCCCGGTTCCTAGAAACTCGCGCCGACGGAGAAGACGATCGTGCGGCCCGGCGACGGCGTCGCGCGGTTGCCGAAGGTCTGGGTATAGTTCAGCCGGTCGCCGAGGTTATAGCCGTTGATCGCGAACCGGTAAGCGCCCCGCCGATAGCTGACAAACGCGTCGACAGTGACGTTTTCCGGCGCCTGGGCGATCCGGGAGGCCGTCAGGGTCGAACGGTCGGTGAAGCTGACGCTCCTAGGGTTGTAACCCAGGAAAAGCTCGCTCTGGTACATCACGTCGCCGCCGATCTGGAGCCCGTCGATCCAGTTGGACAGATCGTAAGTCGTGAACAGCGTCGCGGAGTGCTTCGGTACAAATGTCACCTGCTGGCCCACGGCGACGGTGTTCAACACCGGCAAGGCCGTTGTGACGCCGACCGGGCAGACGATGCCGGTGGGCGTGCCCGCGGTCGAGGTCGGCACGGCGCAGTTGGTGAACGACTCTTTGATCTGGGCGTCGAGGTAGGTGTAGCCGGCGCTGAGCGTCCAGGCCGACGTCAGCTTGCCGGTCAGGCCGAGCTCGATCCCCTTGACCTCCTGGCGCTCCCCCGACTGGGCCTGAAGGAAGCCGGTCGCAGGGTCGGCCTGCAGGGCATTGTCCTTTTTGATGTCGAAGATAGAGGCGGTGGCCGACAGGTTCGTTCTGGGGATACGCACCTTGGCGCCCGCCTCCCAGATTTCGCTTTCCTCGGGCGCGAGGTCCTTGGTGGTCACTGCGAGCGCCGCTGCGGCTCCAACCACAGACGTACCCTGCGGGGTCTGCGATCTGCCCCAAGAGAGATAGTAGGTCTGGTCGTCAGACGGTTCCCAGACCCCGCTCAGCCGCGGGCTCCGCAGGGTCGGGCTCACCTTGATCTCAGATGAAGTGTTGTTGAAGAACAGCGAGTTGAGCTTGGCGGTGTAGAGGTCCACCCGATAACTGCCGATCACCGACAGGCTGTTCGTGAGCCACAGGCGGTCGGTGAGGAATATCCCGGCGTCGGTCGAATCCCCCTCGCTCCGCTGCGTCGCCGAGCCGAGCGTGTTGGTGAACACCGAGACTCCGTTCACGACCACCGTGCAGTTCGCCGTTGAGGACGGGCAGGAGATGTTCTGGCCGGGGACCGCACGGAAAACATCGTAGCCCGCGGGGAAGTTGGGGTTCGGGTTGACGATCGGGTGCGGGATCGCCGGCCGCGTCGTGAACGGCGGCGGCAGGGTGTAGACGAAGAAGCTCTTGTCGTTCGATTGCCGCGAAAGGTCGACGCCGAGGATCGCCTGGTTCTTCAGCGAGCCCAGATCGTAGTCGAGCCGCACGGTCGAGATGTTCTGCAGACCCCACGCATCCATGTCGTAGGGGCCCTGGCCGCCGATGCCGCCATAGGCCTCCGTCGCCGGGTTTCCGTCGAACAGCGCCGTCGTGCAGGCCGCCGAGCACTGGTCGAGCGTCGTGTACTGGAAATAGCGCGAATAGACCGCGTACCGCGTATCAGAGGTCACGCTCACCTTTTCGTTGACCTCATGCGCGAAGCGCACGGTCAGCATGTCGGTGTCCGAACGGTCGATGTCGTTGCGGAAGCCCAGGAAATTGGAGCGGCGGACGCCGACGTCATATTCCGTGGCCGGAAGCGCGACGATGTCGCCTGGCCGCTGGACGATGACGATGCCGTAGTCGGGCCGCTGGTGGTCGTGCTGGTGCAAGGCGCTGAGCGTCAGCCGCGTGTCCGTGCCCAGACCAAAGCCCGCCGTCACCGCCGCACCCCAGCGGTCGGAGAAGATGAGGTCGCGGTCGACCACCCCGGTGGAGTTGCCCATCAGGGCCACCCGCACGGCCGAGGTGTCTCCGATCTTGCGATTGATGTCGGCGAGGGCTCGATAGTAGTCGCCGTTGCCCACGTAGGCGTCGAGGCTGGTGAAGTCCTCGAGCTTCGGCTGCTTGGAGATCGTGTTGATCGCTCCACCCGTCGTTCCGCGGCCGAACATGGCCCCGGAGGGTCCCTTCAGGACCTGGACCTCTTCGTAGTTGAAGCTGTCGCGGGTGTAGGCGCCGAAGTCGCGCAGGCCGTCGACATAGACGTCGTCCTTGGCGTCGAAGCCGCGGATCTTGAACTGGTCGCCCGAGAGTGTGCCGCCCTCGCCGATGGCGATGGTAATGCCCGGCACGTTGCGCAGCGCTCCCTCCAGGGTGTTGATCCCCTGTGCTTTGAGTTGGGCGTTGGAGATCACGCTGATCGCTTGGGGCGTGTCCTGGACGGTGGACTGCAGGACCGAGAGGCCCGTGTCGCGATTGAGCGGTTTCGTGTCGGCGGTCACCGTCACGCCCGAAATCGTGGAGGCGTCCGCCGCTTCGGTCGCATCGGCGTCAGCCGCATGAGCGGCGCCGCACAGGCTGGCCGCGCCGGCCATCATCGCCAGGCCAAGCCTTGTCGGCCGCGCCTTGTGGTAGCCCACGACGCCAGGAGAACCGTTACGCATATTAGAACCGCCCCAGACACACACATTGAGATTGCGAGTCGTTCTTAGTTAGGCGCTTATGGCTTTGCAATGAGAATGATTTGCAGAAGCGTTCGCAGGCTCGCGTTCTCCGACGCGAAGCGCGACTGAAGAGGAAAAACCACAGGATTCGACGCTCGTCCGGATCGGCGCGATGCTTCGCGAAACGACCGGAGGAAGCGCCATGGCCTATGAAGCGGGCGACTACGAAACCATCACCCTGGAGCGCCGCGACCATGTGGCGATCCTGACCCTCAACGGGCCCGACCGGCTGAACGCCATCAACCGCGCGATGATGGGTGAGCTGCCGGCCGCCGTGGCTCAGCTGAAGGCCGACGACGAGGTTCGCGCCCTGGTCGTGATCGGGGCCGGCAAGGGCTTCTGCGCCGGCGCCGACCTGATGGGTGCGGGCCAGGCCGTGGCCGGCGACGCCCCGCCGCTGCAGAGCCAGTTCGACCGGATGGACGAGATGAGCTGGGTCGGTCGCTGGGCGACCATGTGGAGCAGCTTCGACAAGCCGGTGATCGGCGCCATC
>DASXKT010000079.1:0-24863 GCA_036496685.1 Phenylobacterium sp. | reverse complement strand
CAAGTTTGCGCGGCGCGGCTACTTCTCCTCGAGGGGCATGCCATAGAGTTCCAGCCGATGGTCCACCAGCCGGTAGCCGAGCTTCTTGGCGATGGCGTCCTGCAGGGCCTCGATCTCCGGGTCCATGAACTCCACGACCTTGCCGGTCTTCATGTCGATCAGGTGGTCGTGGTGCTGGTCGGGGTGCTCCTCGTAGCGGGAGCGGCCATCGCGAAAGTCGTGGCGGGTGATGATCCCGGCTTCGTCGAAGAGCCGCACGGTCCGGTAGACGGTGGCGATGGAGATGTGCGGGTCGACGGCGTGGGCGCGGCGGTGCAGCTCCTCCACGTCGGGATGGTCGTGCGCCTCGGACAGCACGCGCGCGATGATCCGGCGCTGCTCGGTCATGCGCATGCCCTTCTCGACGCAGAGCTTCTCGATGCGGTCCGACACTGGGCTTGCGACTCCTGTTCCCAACCAGAATAGGTCTAAGCGGCCGCGGCGTTAAGGTCGAGACGCATGACCAGGGCGTCCATCACACCCGCCGGGCCACGGTTGTAGTAGGCCTTGCGCAGGCCCGCCTTGCCGAAACCCAGCGTCTCGTAGAGGGCGATGGCTGCGTCGTTGTCTACGGCGACCTCCAGGAAGACCTCGGTGGCGCCCAGATCGCGGGCGGCGGGCAAGGCTGCGGCCAGCAGGGCGCGGGCGACGCCGCGTCGACGCGCGCCAGGATCGACGCCCAGGGTCAGGACTTCCATCTCGCCGGCCGCCACACGGCAGAGGATGACGCCAAGGGGCGCCGCCTGGTCGGTGGCGGCGAGGAAGCCGTAGATGCCTTCGCCGTCCAGCAGGTCCTCGAACTCATCCTCGCGCCACGACTCCGGGAAGGCCTGCGCGTGGACGGCGGCCATGGCTTCGCATTCGGCGGGGGTCGCGCGGGTCAGTCTCATGCCGGCAGCTTGGCGTCCGGGGCCCGCAAGTAGAGCGGCTTCAGCGCCGCAGGTTCTCGGGTGACGGCAAGACGGGCGACTTGACGCGCATCGGCCCCTTCGGCGGCCACGACGCGTGCGCCGGGCGCGACGCCCGCCAGCAACGGCGCCCCGGATCCGACCAGGGTGAAAGGCCGGCCCTGCGAGAGCTCCGCCACGCGTGCTACGGCGGTTTCCGCTGCTAGGGCGTCGGGAGCCATCAGCGCACGGCCGTCCTCGAAGGCCTGCAGGTAGAGCTGGCCGCGCCGGGCGTCGATGGCCGGGAAGACCAAGCCCTCCGCCTCGGCCGCCAGCGCCTCCAGCGTCCCGATCCCGACGGCGGGCCGGCCGAGGGCTAGCGCGAGGCCCTTGGCGAAGGCGATGCCCACCCTCAGGCCGGTGAAGGAGCCGGGGCCGACGGTGACAGCGATGCGATCCAATTGACCGAAGCTGAGCCCCGTCTCGGCCATCACGCCCTGCGCCATCGGCGCCAATCGCTCCTGATGTCCGCGCGCCATGACCTCGAGCGCATGGCCAAGCACCCGCTCGCCGTCGAGCACGGCCACCGAGCAGCTTGAGAGGCAGGTATCCAGGCCGAGGACGATCATCGAGAGGCAGATAGCAGACCAGTCGCGGCTCGGCCTACGGGCGCTAGAGCGTTTGTTCGACCGCGGTCACTTCCGGGACGTAGTGCTTGAGCATGTTCTCGACGCCGGCCTTGAGCGTCGCCGAGGAGGACGGGCACCCCGAGCAGGCGCCGCGCATGTTCAGGTAGACGACGCCGGTCTTGTCGTCGAAGCGCGAGAAGAGGATGTCGCCGCCATCCTGAGCGACGGCGGGGCGGATGCGGGTGTCCAGCAGATCCTTGATCTCGGCGACGATCTGGGCGGTCTCGCCCTCGTAGACGCCCTCGTCGTGACCGCCGGCGCTGTCGTCGAGGCCCGCGAACAGCGGCTGCCCGGAGGTGAAGTGGTCCATGATGGCGGCCAGGATCGGCGCCTTCAGATGGCTCCAGTCGTGCGCCTCGCTCTTGCCGACCGTCAGGAAGTCCGGGCCGAAGAATACCCGCGTGACGCCGTCGATGCCGAAGATCTCGGCGGCGAGGTTCGACGCGCCAGCCTCATCGGCGTCGCGAAAATCGCGCGTGCCCTCACCCATGACCTCGCGGCCGGGCAGGAACTTCAGCACCTCGGGGTTCGGCGTGGCTTCAGTCTGAATGAACATGCGCGAGATGTGGCGCCGCGAACGTGCGGGCGCAAGTTCGCGGTCTAAGCTAAGTCCGCGATCTCGGCGTCGGTGAGGTCGCCGGGCACCAGGGTCACCGGCACCTTGCGCGAACCCCAGGTGACACCCTCCTTCGCCAGTGAGGCGATCAGCGGACCGGGGCCGCGCCCGCCGACCGCGGCCGCCAGGACCAGGATCTTGATGTCCGGGTCCGATCCGATGACCTGGCGCAGGCCTGCGCGCATGTTGTCGGCGTTGATGATCAGGTACTCGGGCGGCAGGCCGGTTTCGGCCTGAACGAAGGCCGCGGACTGCTGGAGGATGGCCTCGGCTTCATCGCGCGCCTGGCGCTCGATCTCCTCGCGCACGCCGCTCCAGTGCTCGAACACGGCGGGCTCGATGACGCGAAGGATGGCCACATGGCCGCCAGTCGATCGCGCGCGACGGCACGCGAAGCGCAGAGCCGTCTGGAACTCCGGCGTGTCGTCCGAGACGACCAGGAACTTGCGCTTGCTCATGGCTGGACGGTGACGCGCCGCCAAAAGCTGCGCAAGAGGCCCCTCGCGAAGCGGCCTCGGTCAGCCCGCCCAGTAGCCAACGATCTTCTTCACCTCGGCGAGCGTCGGCGCGGCCACTTCCCGCGCCCGCTCAGCGCCCGCGCCGAGAATTCGGTCGATCTCGCCCTTGTCGGACAACAGGCGGCGCATCTCGCCACCGATCGGGCCCATCACCGAAACCGCCAGGTCAGCGAGCTTCGGCTTGAAGGCGCCGAAGCCCTGGCCGGCGAACTCGGTCAGCACGTCTTGCGCCTCGCGACCCGATAGGGCCGCGTAGACCCCGATCAGGTTCTGCGCTTCCGCCCGGCCGGCCAGGTCCTCCAGCTTCTCCGGCAGCACGTCGGCGTCGGTGCGCGCCTTGCGGATCTTCTGGCTGATCGTATCGGCGTCGTCGGTGAGGTTGATCCGCGAATTGTCCGAGGGGTCGGACTTGGACATCTTCACCGCCCCGTCGCGCAGGGACATGATCCGCGCGCCGGGCCCTTGGGTCAGCGCCTCGGGCAAGGGGAAGAAGGCCGGTGCGTCGAAATCGTGGTTGAACTTCGCGGCGATGTCGCGGGTCAGCTCCAGGTGCTGCTTCTGGTCGTCGCCCACGGGCACGTGGGTGGCCTTGTAGATCAGGATGTCGGCGGCCTGCAGCACCGGGTAGGTGTAGAGCCCGACACTCTCGCGCTCCTTGTGTTTGCCCGCCTTGTCCTTGAACTGGGTCATCCGGTCGAGCCAGCCGAGCCGCGCCACGCAGTTGAACACCCAGGCGAGTTCGGCATGCGCCGGCACCGCGGACTGGGCGAAGATCGTGGCGACCTTGGGATCGAGACCGGTAGCCAGATAGGCGGCGGTGATCTCGCGGACCTGGTCCTTGAGCTTGGCCGGATCCTGCCAGGCGGTGATGGCGTGCAGGTCGGCTACGAAGATGAAGGTCTCGATCTCGTGCTGCAGGCGCGCGAACTTCACCAGGGCGCCGAGGTAGTTTCCGAGGTGCAGGTCGCCGGATGGCTGGACGCCGGAGAGCACGCGCGGCTTGCCCGCGTAGGGGGCCGGAGTTTGGTCGGTCATGGCTTAGGCTTCTCGAAGAATGGGCGTCAGGGCGCAAGGCCCACGTTCAGCGGGTGGGGCGGCTCAACGCCATCGCCAGAGGTTGCGCGCCGGAGAAGTCATGCTGCGGCAATAAGCGCTGCAGCGGCCTAGGGCAAGCCTGAGGCGACAGGGCCTGCGTCACCCCGGCGCCGCTTGAGCGCCGCGCGCGCCTCGGCCGGCGTGACGCCGCCGAAGGCGAATAACAGAGCGGGATAAAGGACCGCACCCCCCAGGCAGACCAACAACACGGTGACTTCCTTGGCGAACCTGAAGCCGGCCAGTGGCGCCTCGAGGATGTGCCGGAAGTGGGAGGCAAGCGCCAGGGCGACGCCCAGACCCAGGCAGGCGGCGGCCACGCGCACGATCTTGCCGGTCGCCCGCGCCGATGGGCGCCAGGTGTCGTCGCGCCAGAGCTTGACGACCATCTGCAGGACGGTGAGCCAGGACGCAGCCGCAGTCGCCAGGGCGATGCCCGGGAAGCCGATGGTGAAGAACAGGCCGACGCCAAGCGCGATGTTCACCGCCACGGAGATCAGCGAGTAGTTCATCGGGCGCCGCGTGTCGCCGCGGGCGAAGAAGGCCGGCTGAAGGATCTTGATCAACACGAAGGCCGGAACCCCCCAGCCGTAGTGGAAGAGGAGGCTGGCCGATGCAGCGGCGTCAGCGGCAGTGAAGTTCCCGCGCGCGAACAGGCCCTCGCAGAGGTAGCCCGGCATCGCCATCAGCGCGGCGCCCGCCGGAAGGCTGAGCGCCAGGCCGAACACCACCGCCTGGTCCATGGCGGCGTTGGCGTCATCATGGTCCTTCAGCTGCAGCGCGCTCGAAAGGCGCGGCAGCAGGGCGACACCGATCGCAACGCCCACGAGGCTGAGCGGCAACTGGTAGAACCGCTCGGCGATGTTCAGCCAAACCCGCATGCCGGGCACCTGGCTCGCCAGCATGGCGGAGATGAAGAGGTTGATCTGGGTGGCGCTGGAGGCGATCACGCCGGGAACCATACGGCGGATGAGGGCGCGGATCGGCGGGGTCAGGCGTAGGCGGCTGGGACGGATCCGGGCGCCGGTCTTGTGTGCGCCCCACCAGCAGAGGGCCGCCTGCCCGATGCCGGCGACGATCACCCCGATGGAGGCCGCAAAGGCCGCGCGCGTGGGGTCCTTCTGCGGCAGCACCGCCACCAGCATCACCACGTTCAGGATGGTCGGATAGAGACCGTAGATGATGAAGCGGCCGCGGGCCTGAAGGACGCCGGCGAACAGGGCGGCGATCACCATGCAGGGCAGGTAGGGCATGGTGATCTGGGTGAGGATCACCGCGAGCTTGAACTTCTCGGGATTGTCCAGGAAACCGAAGCTATAGACCCGCATCAACCAGGGCATGGCCAACTGGCAGGCGATGGTGATGGCGATCATCGCCGCGGCCATGGTCACCAGGGCGTCGGCCGCGAAGTTGTCCGCCGACTGCTCGCCGTCGGCGGCAAGGCGCTTCGAATAGTCCGGAACGAAGGCGGCCGCGAAGGCGCCCTCGGCGAACATCCGGCGGAACAGGTTCGGGAAGGTCAGCGCCGTATAATAGGCGTCGCCGGCGATGTTGCCGCTGCCGCCCAGCCGGGCGGTGATCACCAGGTCGCGCGCCAGGCCCAGGAACCGGCTGACCAGCGTCAGGCCCGAGTAGATCGCCGAGGAGCGCAGCAGGCCCGAAGACTTCTTCGCCGCGGCTGCAGGAATGGTGGCGGTCACGGAAGCGGCGTCTCGGCGGAAAGGGGCGACTCGGGTCTTCGCAAACTAACGTGGGTTTGGCCCGGGCGCGCGTTGCAAATTGGCGCGGGGTGGCGCGGGGCCGCCTACTTCAGGACCTTGATCTTGATGTTCTGGAACCAGACCTCGTTGCCGTGGTTCTGCAGCGCGATCGAGCCGGTCTTACCGGACGCGAACTGGGGCCAGCGCTTGAACTTCGAAGCCGCGACCCGGGACTTGAAGTCGGGCGAGCCGATCTCGTACTCGACGACCTTCACCCCGTTCAGCCAATGCTGGACCTTGCCGTGATTGACGACGATGCGGGCGTGATTGAACTCGCCGACCGGCAAAGGCATGTCGCGGGATGGCGCATAGAGCGCATAGAGCGCGCCCGCGCGCTCCGGCGGCGCCTCGCCGTGGGCGTTGTCGAGGATTTGGTACTCGGGCCCGCTCTCATAGGTCTCGTCGCCGACGTCGGTCACATGGAACATCACGCCGGAATTGCCCTTCGGGCTGATCTTCCAGTCGAAGGTCAGTTCGAAATTCTCGAACTGCTGCTTGGTGACGAGATCCTTGGAGGTCTTTGGGTCAGGGCCGAGCGCGCCATCGACTACCCGCCAGCCCGCATCCGGCTCCGGCGTCTTGAAGCCGCGCCATCCGTTGGTGGTCTTGCCGTCGAACAGTAGCTTCCAGCCGGCCGCCTTCTCCGCGCGCGTCAGGGTGTTGGGCCCAGACGCGTCCTCGGCCTTTTCCGCAGCGAAGACGCCCGTGGCGAGGACTGCCAGGCAGAGGCCGAGTACGAGGCTTTTCATGGCTGGCATTCCTAGAGATTCAGTTTCTGGAGTTCGCGCTCGACCGCGGCCCTCACCTCGGCGGAAGGCCCAGGATCGGCGGCCCGCGCGACGTTGCCAATGTAGCCGATGTCCTTGAAGCCGGCCTCGGTGGTATAGTAGGCGCCAACGGTCAGGTGCCTGAACCGCTTGAAGAACTTGGCGGTCACCGGGTCGGCCGAACCTGGCAGGGCGGCCAGCGCGGCGGCCCGCTCGGCTGGGCTTGTCTTCAACACCTTGCCGCTCAGCGCGTTCAGGCCGTTCAGGATGACCGGCATGTCCTTCACCTGGTCGGGGTAGGGCGCGCTCACCCATTCGTCGATGAAATCAGGGACGCCGAGCGAGCTCGCCGAGGGCGCCGTGGCGGTGGCCGGGAGGATGAAGTCGGCAAGGATCGCGGCCGTCTGCAACTGGCCGGGGATCATGATCCGCGACCAGGGTGCGGCTTCCGGCTTGGTGAGCTTCGGGTCGGTGCCGTAGCCGCGGGTCGACCGCGCGCCGCCCATCTTCGGGCCGTAGACCACGACGCCGGCGCCGACCGCGGTCGCCGCGCCGACCACGCCCATCCAGGCAAGCGCCGTGCGGCGGTCGACCTTGGACACATAGGGCGCAGGTTCCGGGGCGCCGGCTTCGGGGTTGGTGGGTTCGGTCATAGCGCGCCCTGTTTGGCCAGTGTCGCCAGGTGATCGCTCGACCGCCAGGCCAGCGCCAGGATCGACAACGTCGGGTTCTTGTCGGGGCTGGACACCAGAACCGCACCATCGGTGACGAAGAGGTTCGGAACCGCCCAGCTCTGGCCGTACTGGTTGACCACGGAGTCGGCCTCGGAGTGGCCCATCCTCACGGTGCCCACCTCGTGGATCATCTCACCGCCTTTGGAGATCGCCTTGCGGCCATCGGTCTCGACCTCTCCGAGCGGCTTGCCGCCCAGGCGGTCGATCACCTCCAGGAAGGTCTTGACCATGTGGGCGGCCTGGTTGGTCTCGCTCTCACCCCACTTCCAGTGGAAGCGCAGCACGGGAATGCCCCACCGGTCCTTGGCGGTCGGGTCGAGCTCGCAATAGCAGTCGTCATTGGGGATCATCTCGCCCCGGCCGTTGAAGCCGATGGTCGAGCCGAACTTGTTGCGGAGCTTGTTGCGCAGATCGTCCCCCACAGCGGCCGTGTCGTCATGCAGTAGCCCCGCCATGCCCATGGAGGGCATGCGCCGGCCGCCGCCGATCTCGATGTGGTAGCCACGCGGGAAGCCGAGTTCCTTCTGCTTCGTATAGCCCCACCAGGGCACGTAGGTGTGCTCGGTGCCCTGCCCGTCGTCGTTGGTCGGCGGCAGGCCTTCCAGCCCTGGGAACTGGCCGGTGACGCCGAGGCCCACGCTGTCCATCAGGTAGCGGCCGACCATGCCGTGGGTGTTGCAGAGCCCGTTAGGGAAGCTGGCGCTCTTCGAGTTGAGCAGGATGCGCGCCGTCTCGCCGGAACCGGCCGCCAGGACGACGGCCTTGGCCGTGACCGAGTGGTGCTCGCCGGTCTTGCGATCGACGAAGGTGACGCCCTTGGCCTTGCCCGACTTGTCGAGATCGACCTGATAGACGAGCGCATCGGTTCGGATGGCGAGGTTGCCCGTGGCCATGGCCGGCGGCAGCAGGACCGTGGTCGATTGGAAGTTCGCGCCGATCGCGCAGCCGCGGCCGCAGGGCGTGGCGAACAGGCAGCTGTTGCGGCCCTCCATCGTCTCGGTGACCACCGCGCCATGCATGGGGATCACGGGAATGCCCATCGCGTTGAACGCCCGCTCGTAGAAGATCTCGAACGCCCGCGGCGGGGCGGCCTTCATCAGGCAGCCCTGCGGCGAGTCGGGGGTGTTAAGCAGATTGCGCGGCGGCGCGGCCCCGCTGACCCCGATCAGCTTCTCGGTCTTGTCGTACCAGGGCGCCAGGTCGTCATAGGTGATCGGCCAGTCGTAGCCCAGGCCATCGCGACTGTAGGGCTTGAAGTCGAGAGGTCCGAATCGGAGCGCAATGCGGCCCCAGTGGTTCGTCCGCCCGCCCAACATCCTGGGACGCCACCAGGTGAAGGGCTCCGAGCCTTCGGCCACGGTGTAGGGTTCGCCCGGAACCTGCCAGCCACCGTCGACGGTGGCGTCGTAGAAGCCGAAGGGCTTATCCGGCGTTCCCACGCCCCGAAGCGGCGCTTCGGCGTTGGTGTTGAACATCGGGGTCTCGGTGACCGGGTCGTAGTGCCGCCCGGCCTCCAGCATCAGCACCTTCAGGCCTGAGCGCGTCAGATGATAGGCGCTCATCCCCCCGCCGGCCCCGGACCCGACGATGATCACGTCATAGGGCTCAGTCGCCGCCATGCTTCAGGCTCCAGCCGGGCCTGGCGCGACGCGCGCAGGGACGGGCACATAGGTTTCCAGGGTTTCGTCCGGTAGGCGCACGACCATGCCGGTTTCGGCGGACTTGTAGAGCGCCATGACCATCTTCACGACTTCGACGCCGTCCTCGAACGTTTCGATCGGCGTCTGACCGTGGCGGAAGCAGTCGACCATGTGCCGGTTTTCGCCGATGTAGCCGTAGGTGCCGGCCTCGTCCTCGACGATCGGCATCTGGCCTTGCTCGGCGTTCTGCTTCTCCACCAGGTCTTCCCCCTGGCCGCCGCTGATGGCGCGCGAGAGAAAGACTTTCAGGCTGGGGTTCAGCGAGGAGAATTCCATCGCATATTCCGGGCCCAACAGAGCGAGATCGATACGCAGACCCGGGCCCACGTAGGACCAGGAGGTCGATGCCTCGACGATCAGTTCGCGGCCCGCCTCATCCTCAAGCGTGATGGTGGCCCGCGCGAAGTCCTCGACGGGATGGGCCTTCATTTCCACGCCCTGGAAGTCCTTCGCCAGGGACTTGGCGTAGCGGTCCTGGGTCCATTTCAGGTACCCGACCGAGCCTTGCACCGCCTTGACGGTCAGGCTGCTACGCCCCGCATCCGGCGCGGTCAGCAGGAAGCGGCCGACCTCCACCGAGTGGCACATCATGTCGCTCATCACCCCGCCGCCCTGCCGCGGGCCTTGCCAGAACCACGGCTCGTGCGGGCCGGAATGTTCCTCCGCCGCGCGCGCCAGATAGGGGCGCCCAGACGCGGGTACGGCGCGGCGCCAGATGATCTCCTTGCCGCGCTCGACCGCGCTCGAGAACACCTGGTTCTCCAGGTAGCCGTGGGCGAGACCGGCGTCCTGGGCCAGGGCCAGGACCTCGCGCGCCTCGGCCAGGGTGCGGCCCAGCGGCTTCTCGCAGGCGATCGCCCGCACATTCGATCGGCCGGACTTCACCGCCGCGTGGATCGCCCGCATCACCTCAAGGCGCCGGTCGTTGGGCGCCAGCAGCCAGATGGCGTCGACGTCAGGGGCGGTAAGCAAGCTCTCCAGATCACCGTGCGCCCGGCACGGCCCGAGCTCCGCCTCATTGATGGACCGCACGAGCGCGTCGCGGTGAGGCGCGGTCGGGCTGTAGACACCGGTGATCTGAGCGTGGCGGACGCTTTGGAAGCTCTTGGCGTGGAACTTGGCGATGAAGCCAGATCCCACGAAGCCGATACGCAAAGGAGCCGGCGCGTCACTTGCTTGCGCCATTCCCGTTTTCCCCCTCGCGAACCACTAAATTTCGGGGAACTTGGCGCAGGCGGCAGGAGAGGTCAAACAGCACTAGGTGCGACGTGTCCGCCCGGCTGATCGTGACACGTGCGCTTGGCCAGCAACTGTGTAATCGATAGGGCCAGCGGGGCGTTGAGACTCACGCGAGGGGAGGGGAAAATATGACGGTCCGGGTGCGGCTTTTTCTGATGATGGTGCTGCAGCTGGCGGTCTGGGGCGCCTGGGCGCCGAAGCTTTTCCCCTACATGGGCATGCTTGGCTTTGCGCCCTGGCAGCAGTCGCTCGTGGGCAGCGCCTGGGGCATCGCCTCGGTGGCCGGCATCTTCTTCTCGAACCAGTTCGCCGACCGCAATTTCGCGGCTGAGCGGTTCATGGCGGGCAGCCATGCGCTGAGCGGCCTGGCGCTGGCGGCCTGCGCCTTCCTGACCAGCTTCTGGCCCTTCTTCGCGGCCTACCTGGTCTTCAGCCTGCTCTATGTGCCGACGCTGTCGGTCTCCAACTCCATTGCCTTCGCCAACCTGAAAGACCCGGCCAAGGACTTCGGCGCCGTCCGCATGGGCGGCACGGTCGGCTGGGTGCTGGTGAGCTGGCCGTTCGTCTTCCTGTTGGGCGCCAAGGCCGACGCTGCGCAGGTGCGCTGGATCTTCCTGGTCGCCGCTATCGTCTCGTTCGCGCTGGCCGCCTACAGCCTTACCCTGCCGCACACCCCGCCCAAGCGCGACGCGCAAGCCGCCGACCCGCTGGCCTGGCGCGAGGCGATCAAGCTCCTCGGCGTGCCGTTTGTCGGCGTGCTGTTCCTGGTCACCTTCATCGATAGCGTGATCCACAACGGCTATTTCGTGATGGCCGACAACTTCCTCACCAACCGGGTGGGCATCGCCGGCAACCTGTCGATGATCGTGCTCAGCCTTGGTCAGCTCGCCGAGATCGTGACGATGTTGATCCTGGGCACAGTGTTGGCCCGGCTGGGTTGGAAGACCACTATGATCGTGGGCGTCCTCGGCCACGCCGCGCGCTTTGCGGTTTTCGCCTTCTTCGCCGACAGCGTGCCGGTCATCGTGGCGGTGCAGCTGCTGCACGGCATCTGCTACGCCTTCTTCTTCGCCACCGTGTACATCTTCGTCGACGCGGTCTTTCCGAAGGATGTGCGCGCCTCCGCCCAAGGCCTTTTCAACCTGTTGATCCTGGGCATCGGCAATGTCGCCGCGAGCTTCCTCTTCCCGAGCCTGATCGCCAGGTGGACCGACGCCGCCGGCCATGTGGATTACCGCACGCTGTTCCTGGTCCCCACCGGCATGGCGGCCTTCGCCGTCCTGCTGCTCGCGGCGTTCTTCCGTCCGCCGCAACGCGGTCCGGTGGCAGAGGACGCGGCAGGGCTGAAGACGTCGCTTGCCGAGGCGACACCCTGACCGATCGCGGCTACGGCGCGGTCTGACCGAAGTCGAAGGTCTGCGGCCGCTTCTGTGCGGCGCCGAAGGTCCAGCTCAGGCCGACATAGGCCGCCTGGATGCGGCCCCGGCCCTCGACGGTCTCGCGCAGGGCCGGTGACTCGATGGTCTGGCGGAAGCGGTAGGTGTTGAAAGGGTCTTGCACGGTCACGACGCCCGACAGGCTCTCGCTGAACTTGTGCCGATAGCCCAGGAACGTCAGCACCATCGGCTCAGTGAACCCCTGCGGCAGCAGCCGCTTGGCGTTGTCCTGCACGTTGATCTGGAACAGGTCCTTCGGCGTCGCTTGCCAGTTCAGGCTGGCCCGCCCGCCGACCGCGAAGGCCGAGCGCGTCGTCCCGAAGCCAAGGCCCGGCCCCAGCGGGATGCCGGAAGCGTCGATCTCGTTCCAGTACAGGTTGGTCGAGACGTTGTAGCTCAGCGTCTTGCCCAGCCGCCCATTGGCGACCAGTTCCACGCCAGCGCTGCGGCTGGAGGCCAGGTTCTCCTTGCGGGTGAGCAGGATGCCGTTGCCGATGTCGCTGACCACGTCGGTCACGCCATTTTCGTTCTGCCGGTAGTAGAGGGTGCCGAGGTAGAAGGTCCCGCCGGCCCGGTATTGGTAGCCCGCCTAATATGAATCGGTCTGCTGCGGCTTCAGGTCCGGATTGCCCTCGCGCGCCGAGAATGTGCCGACAAACCGGAAGGGATTGAGGTCCTGTGGGCTCGGGCGCTGGACGCGGTGGCTGTAGCTCAGGATGAGCTGCTGGTTGTCTGCAAACTTGTAGGCCAGGTGCAGCGACGGATAGATGCGGAAATAGTCTTGGCTGCTGGCCAGTCGCGTCGTCACCTGGTTGAGGTCGAGCTTCACGTCCTCAAGCCGCAAGCCCCCAAGCACCGTCCAGTCGCCGAGCGGCTTCTCGTAGGTGCCGTAGGCGGCGTTGATCGTCTGCTTGTAGAGGAAAAGGTTCGTCTGGATCGGGTCGAGCGTGGCGTCCGACGTGTCGACACCCTTCACCCCGATGTTGTCGTAGCGATTATCGTCGACCCGCAGGTCGTAGCCGGTCTTCAGCCTGGCCTCGCCCGGCATCGGCCGGTTGTAGTCGGCCTTCAGCTCCGTCTGGGTCAGGCTGTTGCGGGCGCGGATCGACTGGAAGACGTCGGGCGCGGCGGGCATCTCGGTGACGGTGGTGAATTCGGTCTTGTTTCGCTCGTCGGTCTGCTCGCGGCTGAGATTGACCGTGAGGTTGTGGTCGTCGCCGGAGAGCTTGCGCCGATAGCTGACCTGGCCGCCGTTGTTCGAGCGGTCGTTGGCGAAGAGGCCACCCTGGTTGATCACTTGGGTGAGCGCGCCGGTCGGGCCGAACCCCTGGAAGCGCTGCTGGGTGTCGGCGTCGAAGTTGAAGGTGTTGTGGCGAAGCTCAGCGGAGATGCGGTTCACGCCGTCCAGGTCGTAGTCGGCGCTGACGCGAGCGTTCCACATCTGGAGCGGCCCGCGGACGCTGCTGTCGGTATGGCTGGTGTCGGTCAGCCCGGTCACCGGGTCCGGGAAGGCGCGGTCGTCGGTATTGACCGAGTGCTGCGGATCGCGCCGGGCGCCCACATCGCCGGAGACCGTCAGCTTGTTGTTGTTATAGGCGCCGCTGGCGCCGAAGTTGTGCCGGCCCGCCCCGCCCACGTTGGCTCGGATCGAGCCCGACTTGCCCGCCTTGCGGCTTTGCTTGGTGACCAGGTTGATGATGCCGGCCGAGCCTTCCGGTGAGAACTGGGCCGACGGGTTGGTCATCACCTCGACCCGCTCAATTTGGTCGGCAGGCATAGACTGCAGGGCCTGGGCCGCGCTGGCGCCCCGGAACATCGCCGAGGGCTTGCCGTCGACCATGATGGTGACGTTGGTGTCGCCACGCAGGCTGACGTTCCCCTGCACGTCGACTTCGACCGAGGGGATGTTCTTCAGCGCGTCGCTGATCGAGCCCGTGGTGGTCGCCAGGTCGTTGGCTACCCCGTAGCTACGACGATCGATCGAGGTGCGCATGCCGTTCTGCGACGCGCCGGTGACGGTGATCGCATCGACCGTCTTGCCGGCGGACGTCCTGGCCGGCGACTTGGCGGCAGGTTTCGCCGCGGGCTTTGCCGAGGCGTCCGGCGCCGCGGCTTGCGCATGGGCCGCGGCGCCGGCGGCGACCATAGCGGCGGCGGCCAGCAACACGCTTACTCGATTTCGCAAGAGTTCCCCCGGATCCCGCCGGGCTGTCTAAGGGAGCCTGGTCGCCAAAGTACATCCGATCTGGTGTTCGTGGCGGTTGTACGGCCAAGCTTGTTGCGGCGACGACACGCAGTCGAGGGATCAACGGGCGACGCTGGCCCGGGCCCGCTGCAGGTGGGCGCGCCGGCCGTCGTCCTGGTCCGGATCGTTCAGGGCCGTCAGGAGGGCGGACTTCAGCGCATTGCCCTTACGGGCATCGGCGAGCTTCCCGCCATCGGGACCGGTCACATAGAAGGCGTCGACGGCCCGCTCGCCATAGCCGTCGATGTGCGCCGAGAGGATCGAAAGGCCGGCGTCGGCGATCGTCCGCGCCAGGGCCGCTAGTAGGCCGGGCCGGTCGCGCCCGGACGCCTCGACCACAGTCGAAGTTTCCGAGGCGTCGTTATCGAGCATGACCGCCGACGTGATGGAGAACGCCGCGGTGCGCCCGAGGTCCAGGGGACGGCGAGGTTCCTGCTGCACGGGCTCGCCGCGCGCCGCCGCCTCCAGGCTTTCGATCAGGCGGGCGAGCGAGCGGGCATTGTCAGCCCCATAGGGCTGGCCCGCGGCGTCCTGCACATAAAAGGCGTCGAGCGCCTGGCCGGTGCGGGAGGTGAAAACCCGCGCGCCCACGACGTTGGCGCCCGCACCGGTGATCGCGCCTGCCAGGTCGACGAACAGCCGCTGGCGGTCTGTCGCCGTGACGACCACCTCGGCGGCATTCAAGTCAGCCCGCACCCGCCCCTCGGCCGCCGCGCCCTCGCCGGCGCGCCGGGCGAGCGCGGCATGGGCCAGCACCTCAGCTTCCGTGAAGGCAGAAAAATAGGCGTCCTCCATGGCGTCGGCCCATGCCTCGGAGGCGGGGTCGGCCTTGGCGACGCGCACGCGCGCATCGTAGGCGGCGTTCTCGTGGTAGCGCCGAAGGGCGGCGGCGCTGTCCGAACCACGGCCGCCGCGGAACACTGCTTCTGTGGCGCCGTAGAGCTCGCGCATCAGCTGGCCTTTCCAGCCGTTCCAAACGCCCGGCCCCACGGCGCGGATGTCGGCGGTGGTCAGCACCAGCAGCAGGCGCAGTCGCTCCGGAGTCTCCACGATACGAGCGAAGTCGGTGACGGTGCGGGGGTCGGAGATGTCGCGCTTCTGGGCGTAGTCGCTCATCACCAGGTGATGCTCGACGAGCCAGGCCACGAGCTCGATCTTCGAGCGTTCAAGGCCCAGCCGCTCGCAAGCCGAGCGCGCCGCCCGGGCTCCGGCCTTTTCCTGACCGCCGGCTCCGCCCTTGCCGGTGTCGTGCAGCAGCATGGCGAGGAAGAGCGCCTCGCGATCGACGATCAGCGGCAGGACCGACGTGGACAGCGGATGGTCCTCGGCGAAGCGGCCCGCCGCGATGTCGGCGATGATCCCCACGGCCCGCAGCGTGTGCTCGTCCACCGTGTAGGAGTGGTACATGTTGAACTGCATCTGGGCGACGATGCGCCCGAACTCCGGCAGGTAGCGCCCGAGCACGCCGGCCTCGGTCATCAGCGTCAGCGTGCGCTGGGGGTCGCGGCCATGGGCCAGGATCTGCAGGAAGATCTTCGCCGCATGGCGGTCACGGCGAACCGCCGAGGTGATCAGCGGCGTCGCGCGCGTCGCAGCCGTGAAGGCGTCTGGGTGAAGGTCAAGGTTGCGCTCGTCGGCGATCTGGAAGAGCCGCAACAGGTTGACGGGGTCATGCTCGAAGATTTCCGGGCTGTCGATGCTCAGGCGGCCGCTGATCTCGTGGAAACCGGGCTCGTCCAGCGGTTTGCGCTTCGGTCGTCTGGCCGGGAGCAGGCGCGAAATGCCGCGCGGCGCGACTTTCACCCGCTCGGCCTCGAGCTTGGCGGCGAATACGCGGGTGAGCGCTCCGACCTCCTTGGCGATCAGGAAGTAGCGCCGCATGAAGCGCTCGACCGCCGGGGCGTCGCCGCGGTCGCCATAGCCCATCCGCCGAGCGATCTCCGGCTGCAGGTCGAAGGTGAGTCGCTCCTCCGGGCGGCCGGTGGCGAAGTGCAGGTGGCCGCGCACGGCCCACAGGAAGTCGAAGGCCTGGATGAAGGCGCGCACTTCGCGGCGCTCGAACATCTCCAGCTGCATGATCTTCTCGATCGGCTCGCCGGGGTGCAGGTACTGGGCGATCCAGAAGAGAGTGTTCAGGTCGCGGAGGCCGCCCTTCCCCTCCTTGACGTTGGGCTCGACCATGTAGCGGCTGGCGCCCGCGCGGGCGTGGCGCTCGTCCCGCTCCTTCAGCTTGGCGGCGACGAATTCGGCGCCGGTGCCGTTGACCACCTCGTTCTGGAAGCGCCGGATCAGCTCAGCAGCGAGCTTCTCGTCCCCGGCCAGTCGGCGCGCCTCCAGGATCGAAGTGCGGATCGTGAAATCCTCGCGCGAGAGCTTAATGCACTCTTCGATTGTTCTCGAAGCATGACCGACTTTGAAGCCCAGGTCCCAGAGGGCGTAGAGCATGTACTCGATCACGCTCTCGGCGTGGGCCGTCTGCTTGTAGGGGCGCACAAAGAGAAGATCGATGTCGGAATAGGGGGCTAGCGTACCCCGGCCATACCCCCCGACCGCCATGAGGGCGAGACGTTCGCCCTCTGTTGGGTTGCGAGCACGGAATACATGGACCGTGGTGAAATCCCAAAGCGCAGTGATCACTTCGTCGGTGACGCCGGAAATTAGCCGAGCGGTCTCAATGCCGCCGGCTCCGTTCTCCAGCCGCTCCTTGGCGATCATCCGGCCGCGGAACAGAGCCGCCTTGAGGATCTCGAGCGCCGCCTTTCGCTGCGCGAGATCATCGCCCGAGGCCTCGAGGGCAGCCGCCGACAGCTGGGTGCGCAGCCGCACGCCATCGACGACATGTTCCAGGCGAGTGGGGCGCAGGCGGGGCGGCATGAGCGGGATATAGGACGCTTTGTCCTAACCCGCTCCTCCGGAGTTTCAGCTGCGCTGCAGGTTGCGGTAGAGGCTGTAGGAGCGGGCGACACCCAGCAGCATGGGAATTGCCGTGCACGCCCCGATCGCCAGCCCGAGCACGAGCGCGTCGTGGAACAGGAAGCCCAGCACGATCAGCACCAGGCCGCCGAGGAACATCCCGCGCCCGGCATAGCGGTGGGTCTTGTCCCACACGGTGGCGTCGGCCAGCGTCCAGGGCGTCCTCAGCCCGATGAACCAGTTCTGCCGCGCCTTGCCGAGATAATTGCCGACGGCGAGCAGCAGGACGCCGGTGGCGATCGCAACGGGGCGCATGACGTTGAAGTCGGGGTCGAGCGCGCGTCCGACCAGGGCGGCCTGGACGACGAACAGCAGGCCGGCGATGGCGATCAGGGTGATATCGAACACCTCCGCCGCGCGGTCGACCTCGCCGCGCGCGCCGAACCCTGGCGAGAAGGTCATGGACGTGGCCACGAACCCCGCGATGACCGGAATCAGCCAGAGCGCGTGGCGCGAGACACCATGGTGGCGCACCCCGTCGAAGCCCAGATAGTTCACCGGCACGCCGGCGCCGGCCGGAAGCGTGAACCAGGCCCAGAAGGCGATCGCGACGGAGCCCGCGATGAAGGCCGCGGCGATCCAGGTGGCGTTGGTGATACGCATCAGCGTTCTCCCTTGCGAGACTTGGCCGCGACCGAAGCCTGCGGCTTGTCCAGGAACTTGAAGGCTCCCATCAGCGCCATCAGCGCCTCTTCGAGCACCGAGACGTTCAGGCGGTAGATGATCGTCGTGCCAGTCTTCTCCGGCGACACCAGCCCCGCCTCGCGTAGCACCGCGAAGTGGCCGGAGAGCGTCGGTTTGGCCAGCTGGAAGTTCTCCGCGATCTCGCCGGCGCTCATCTCACGCTCGCGAAGCAGCTCGAGGATGCGGCGTCGGGTGGGATCGGCCAGGGCTCGGTAGACTTCGGACACGGGATGCCTTGGTGTTTTGTATTTCGCTAAGAAGCAAAATACCGAACAATGCGGTCGACGCAAGCCTTATTTTGGTGATCGCCGAAATTAGCCTCTAGGATCGCGCCTCGCCCTGGATCAACCGCGAGGGCCAGCCGATGCGGATGAGCATACCATCGGGTCCCGCGATCCCGACTTCATAAAGGCCCCACTCCCGGTGGCGCAGGACCCCGCCGGGCCGGATGATCAGGTCGTCCACCCGCGCGGCTATGGCATCCACCTCAGGTGTCCGGATGAACACGCCGAAGGGATTGTTGTCCTCCGGCACGCGCCAGGCTCCCTCACCGGCCTGGATCAGGTGCACCTCACAACCCCAGCCGGTCATGATGAGGTAGTTGGCGTCGCCGCCCGTACGCGCGAAGCCCAAGCGCTCCCAGAACGGAACGGCGGCGGGCAGGTCATTGCTCGGGACGATGGCGAACGCGCCGGTTGTAGGGATGTCAGCCATGAATCTGCTCCGCTGGAACCGCGCCTAGCGCGGCGACGAAGCCGTCGGCGTCGCGCAGCGCCAGCTCGACCGCCCGGCGACCGCCGGATTCGGCGTCGAACTCCACCGTCACTGACGTGTGGCCGAAGGCGGCGCGGCCGACCGTCGCCCGGACGCCAGACCGCGGCGCGCGGTGGTTCAGATCGCCCACGGGAACCGGCGACGCGATAATCAGCTCGCCCGGCGTCACCGTCACCGATGCGGTATTGTGCGACACCACGAGATGCCGGGTGAAGACGTTCTTGTGCGACGAACCGGAGACGAAGGACTCGTGGACTAGGATGCCGGCGGGCAGTGGCGTTGGGCGAGGGCGGCGCATCCGCCAGACGACAAACGCGGCCGCCGCGATCGCCACCCAGACCAATGCGCCGACCATGAAGACCAGGGTCTGACGGATTCCCGCGTCCATGGCGGGAAGCCTAGCCCAGCAATCCCTTCAGCCGGTAGAGCGCATCCATCGCTTCCCGCGGACTCATGCCGTCGGGATCCATCACCCGAAGCGCCTCTTCGGCGGGACTCGGGCCGTAGCTCGCCGCGGGCTCGGCCACGGCCGCGAACAGCGGCAGGTCGTCGAGGTTGGCGGGCCCCGCGGCCTCGCGTTCCAGGCGCTCCAGCACATCGCGAGCGCGGGCGACGACCGGACCGGGGACGCCGGCCAGCTTGGCCACCTGCACGCCGTACGAGCGGTCCGCCGGACCCGGGCCGGCCTCGTGCAGGAAGATCAGGTCGCCGTTCCACTCCTTGGCCTTCAGCGACAGGTTTGCGACGTGGGCCAAGCGCTGCTCAAGCACCGCAAGCTCATGATAGTGCGTCGCGAACAGCGCCCGGCAGCGATTGGTCTCGTGCAGGGCCTCGGTGCAGGCCCAGGCAATGGCCAGGCCGTCGTAGGTCGCGGTGCCGCGGCCGATCTCATCGAGGATCACCAGCGAGCGCGGCGTCGCCTGGGTGAGGATCGCGGCGGTCTCGACCATTTCGGCCATGAAGGTCGAGCGCCCGCGGGCCAGGTCATCGCCGGCGCCCACCCGGCTGAACAGGCGGTCGACAACGCCAAGCCTCAGGCGCTTGGCGGGTACGAAGCAGCCGGCCTGGGCGAGCACGGCCAGGAGCGCGTTTTGGCGCAGGAAGGTCGACTTGCCGGCCATGTTCGGGCCGGTGACAAGGGCTAGCCGCGGCCCGCCAGCGCCTGCCCCGTCGAGCCGGCAGTCATTCGGCGTGAACGCCTCGCCGGCTCGCCGCACGGCCGCCTCGACGACCGGATGGCGCGCGGCCTGCGCCTCGAAGGCTGTCGAGCGATCGACCACTGGACGGGACGCCCCCACATCCTCCGCCCACTCAGCGACCGCGGCGGCGACATCCAGCCGGGCGGCGGCGGCGGCGGCGGCCTGGATCGGCTCGGCGACCTGGGTGGCGGCGCTGCGCCAGGCCTCGAAGGTCTCGAGCTCGATAGCCAACGCCCGCTCGGCGGCCTGGGCGATCCTGGCGTCCAGCTCCGCGAGCTCAACCGTGGTGAAACGGACCTGGTTGGCCAGCGTCTGGCGGTGGATGAAGGTCGCGTTGAATGGCGCGGCGAACAGCGGCTCGGCCGCCTTGGCCGTGGTCTCCACAAAGTAGCCGAGCACGGCGTTGTGGCGGACCTTCAGCGCGACGCCGCTTTCCGCAGCGAGGCGGGCTTCAAGCTGGGCGATCACGCGCCGGCTGTCGTCGCGGAGCGTGCGGGCCTGGTCGAGCTCCGGCCGGACGCATGGGGCCACGAAGCCGCCGTCGCGGGCTTGCGCCGGAAGCTCATCGCCCAGGCCCTCGGTCAGCAGGGCGCGGAACTGGGCGAGGTCGGCATGCAGGGTCGGCGTCAGCGCTCGAAGCGCCTCGGTCACCTCTGACGGCGGCTGGACCAGCGGATCCTTGGTGGCGGCGAAGAGACCCACGACCGCCTCGCCGATCGCCAGGCCGTCGCGCAGGCTGCCCAGGTCACGCGGGCCGCCGCGGCCCAGCGCCAGGCGGGAGAGCGCGCGCGCCATGTCGCCCAGGCCCTTCAGCGCCTCGCGCAGCCGCTGGCGCTGTGGACGGTGCTCGCAGAACCAGGCGACAGCGTCGAGCCGCGCATCGATGGCGGCCGGATCGAGCAGCGGGCGTGCGAGGCGGGCGGCCAGCAGGCGCGCGCCCGGCGCGGTCACGGTGCGGTCGATGGCCGCCAGCAGCGAACCCTCACGTGAGCCCGAGGTGGCTTTCTCGATCTCGAGGCTGGTCCGTGTCGCCGGATCGATGGCCATGACGTCCGCCTCGCCGGCGCGCCGCGGCGCCGAGAGTGCGGGCAGACGGCCAGCCTGGGTGGTCTCCAGATGCGCGGCTATCAGGCCCAGCGCCGAGACCTCCGCCCCCGACAGAGCGCCGAAACCGTCCAGCGTCTCGACACCGTAGAGCCGCTTCAGCCGGGCTTCCGAGGCCGAGGGCTCGGCAAGCGCCTGCGGCAGCGGCTGCACGAACCCCCCGGCCGCCTTCAGCGCCTGGGACACCTGCTCGTCGACAAAGAGCCGGTCGGGGACCAGGATCTCCGAGGGGCCGAGCGCCGCCAGCGCCGAGGCGAGGCCCGCTACCCCGGTCGCCAGGCACTCCACCTCTCCCGTGGAAAGCTCGACGCTGGCGACCGCAGCCTGCCCGCCGCGCACGGCGATCGCCGCCAGCCGGTTTGCCCCACGGGCGTCCAGCAGACCTTCTTCGGTGAGCGTCCCGGGCGTGACGACGCGGACCACGTCGCGGTGGACCACCGACTTCGACCCGCGCTTCTTCGCCTCCGCGGGATTTTCCATCTGCTCGCAGACGGCGACCTTGAAGCCGGCCCGGATCAGCTTGGCGAGATAGGCTTCGGCGGCATGCACAGGCACGCCGCACATCGGGATGGGCGCCCCGCCGTGCTGGCCCCGCGCAGTGAGCGTGATGCCGAGCGCCGCCGCGGCCTTGCCGGCGTCTTCGAAGAACAGCTCGTAGAAGTCGCCCATGCGGAAGAACACCAGCGCGTCGGGCTGGCGGGTCTTGGCCTCGAAGTACTGCGCCATCACCGGCGAGGCGCCGGCGGCGGGATCGAGCAAGGGGGTGGGAGCCTGGGCGTTCATTAGCCGCGCGACGCTATCTGGCGCGGTGAGTCCCGTCAGCCCCTTGAACCCGCGGCGAACAGGCCCAAGCTGTGGATGGATGTCACATCTGGTGGAGCTTCTCTGAAGTGGCCTTCGTGGTTTTCCCGCCTGGACCATCGGACGCCGAGGATCTGGCGCGCGTCCACGTGGCCTCCTGGCGCGAGACCTATCGCGGCCTCCTAGCCGACGCCTTCCTTGCGCGGATGAGCGAGCCGGGCTTCACGCGGCGCTTCCGCAGGGCGCTTACCAACCCGGAAACCAGCGTGACCTTGGCGGCCGCCGACCGCCACGGCCTGGTGGGCTACGCCCAGGGCGGTCCATCCCGTCGCAGCGTTCCGGGCGAGGCCGAGGTCGCCACCCTCTATGTGTTGCGCCAGGCCCAGGGATACGGCCTGGGGGCCCAGTTGATGCGCGAGACCGCGCGAGCGCTGGCCGCGCGGGGCGCGACATCGCTGATGATCTCAGTCCTGCGCGACAACATCCGCGCGCGGGGCTTCTACGAACATCTCGGCGGCGAGCCGGAAGCCGCGCGGCAGGAGCCGGGACCCGGCGGGCGGCTGCTCTATGAGGTCGCCTATCACTGGCAGGACATCCGGGCGCTCACCGGCTGATGCGCCTGCGCCGGCTCTTGGTCCTGGCAGGCCTGACATCAAGCATCACCCTGGCCGCCGAGGCCCAGCCGAAGTTGATGACCTGGGCGGACCTGACCGCGCGGCCGGCGCCCAAGGCCACGGCGCGGCTCGCCTACGGACCTGATCCGCTGCAGATCGTCGAGGTCTGGCGGCCGGAGGGCAAGGGCCCGTTTCCGACGGTGCTGATGATCCACGGCGGCTGCTGGCGTTCGAGCACGGCCAACCTGCACATCATGGACTATGCCGCCGAAGACCTGCGCCGGCGCGGCATCGCAGTCTGGAACATCGAGTACCGTGGCGTGGACCGGCCGGGCGGCGGCTATCCGGGGACCTTCCAGGACGTCAACGCCGCGGCCGACGCGCTGGCGACCCACGCCAAGGACTACGCGCTGCGGTCGGACAAGATCGTGGTGCTGGGCCACTCCGCAGGCGGCCAGCTGGCCTTGTGGCTGGCGGCGCGCACCACGCTGCCGAGGAACAGCCCGCTGCGCGATCTCCAACGGCTGGACATCGCCTGGGCGGTCAGCCTGGGCGGCCTACCAGATCTGGCTACCGCCAAAGAAGGTTGCGGAGACAAGACTGTCGCAAGCCTGCTGGCCGGCTCGTCCTTGGCTGACCGTCTGAGCGACACTTCGCCCGCGAGGCTCCTACCGTTGCCGACCCCCAGGATGCTGATCCATGGGCGGCTGGACGACACGGCGCCGCCATCGAAGGGCAAGGCATACGTCGACCGGGCGCGGCAATCCGGCGACATCCGCGCCTGGTCTTACGCCATCCCTGGAGAAGGCCACGTGGAGGAGATCGCGCCGGGATCTCAGACTTGGGCGGCCGTGACCCTGGGTCTTGATTCCGTCTTCCACAGTTCAGACGGCAGCTGGTTGCTGCAGCTCATCGCGGGTCCGCTCTGATCTGCCTTCTTCACCGTCGTTCCTGGCCTGTGCCGGGAACGACGATGCGGGGAAGGCGCCCTCCCCTACGCCGCGGCCTCAGGGGCCGCGTAGGTCAGCGACACGAAGACGTCTTCCAGGTCGGGGTCTTCGGTCGAGATGTCCTTGATGTGCAGGCCGGCGGCGCGGATCGCGGCGAGCACCTGTTCGACGCTCGACTGGCCGGTGCGGTAGCTGACCGAGAACCCGCCGGAGGGCAGCAGCGCGGTGTCGAAACCGGCCAGCGCGGGGGCGGCGGTCATCGGTTCCTGCGGCGTCACCAGCACCTTGCGCGTGTCCATGCGGGCGAGCAGCGTCGTCGTGGCCTCGCAAGCCACCACCTGGCCGCGGTTGATGATCGCGATCTGGTCGCAGAGCTCCTGGGCTTCCTCCAGGTAATGGGTGGTCAGGACGATGGTCACGCCCTTGCGGTTGAGCTCCAGCACATAGGCCCAGAGCTGGCGGCGGAGTTCGACGTCCACGCCGGCTGTAGGCTCGTCGAGGATCAGCACCGGCGGGTTGTGGACCATGGCCTTGGCGACCATCAGGCGGCGCTTCATGCCCCCGGAGAGCTGGCGCACATAGGCCTTGGACTTGTCGCCGAGGCCCAGGGCCGTCAGCAACTCCATCGACCGTCGCTCCGAAGGCGGCACGGCGTACATGCCGGCGGCGACCTCCATCGACTCCATCGGTGTGAAGAAGGGATCGGCCGCGATCTCCTGCGGCACCACGCCGATCGCGGCGCGAGCGTCCCTCGGCCGCTGGTCGATGTCCCGACCCCAGATCGACACCTGGCCCGAAGTCTTGCGGCAAAGGCCCGCCAGGATGTTGATGAAGGTCGACTTTCCGGCGCCATTCGGTCCCAGGAGGCCGAAGATGGAACCCCGCGGAATGGCCAGGTCGATGCCCCTGAGCGCCTGCATTTCGGGCGTCGTCTTGGTGGCGGCGTAGGTCTTGATCAGGCCCTTGGCCTCGATCGCGTAGTCGGGGAGATCCATAAGCATCCAGTCGCATTGACGGCGAAAGCCGCGGTCGCATACCTAGGCGCGCGGCGTGCATACGCCAACTAAGGACCGATAGATGGCTCGTAAAACCCCGACCAAGGCGCCCCGCAAGGTCAAGCCGCCCGTGGCCGCCGCCTCACCGGGCGACCCCCAGGCCCTACCCCCGCCGGAGGTGATCACGGTCCGCTCCCGACGTGTGTCCTGCGACGGGGTCGGAGGCGCGCTCGGCCACCCGCGCGTCTACCTGGAGATGGGCGAGGCCGATTTCGTCGAATGCTCCTATTGCGACCGTCGCTTCGTGCTGGCGAGCGGAACCGAGGGGCCCGAAAACGAACTCACCGCGCCCGGCGTCTACGAAGGCTCGCACGGGCACTGAGATCTATCCCCCTCTCCGGAGAGGGTAACGCCCCCTACACCCGCAGCGGCATCAGGATGTACTGCACGTCCGCGTCCTGGGGATCGAGCACTAGGGCCGGATCGTTGGGGCCGCCGAAGCGCAGCTCGGCCATCTCGCCGGAGATCTGGTCGGTGATGTCCAACAAGTAGCGAGCGTTGAAGCTGAGCTCGAAGGGGTCGCCGTCGTAGTCGAGCTCCAGCTCTTCCACCGCCTGGCCGGCTTCCATGTTGCGTACGGTCAGCACGCACTTGCCGCCCTCGACGGCCATGCGCACCGAGCGGCTCTTCTCGGCCGAAATGGTCGCCACCCGGTCGACGGCCTGGGCGAACAGCTTGGAGTCGACCAGCACGATGCGGGTGTTGTCCTTGGGGATCACCCGCGGATAGTCCGGGAAGGTGCCGTCGATGACCTTGGACGTCAGCGCCGCGCCGCCGAAGTCGAAGCGTACCTTTTGCGGGCTGATCTGCAGCTCGACCTGTTCGCCGGCGTCTTCCAGCAGGCGACGGGCTTCGGCGATGGTCTTGCGCGGCACAATGACGCCCGGCGCGCCGGCGGCGCCTTCGGGGGCGATCATCTCGGCCAGCGCCAGGCGCGAGCCGTCGGTGGCCACCGCGCGCAGCTTGGTCACGCCGTCCTCGACCACC
>DASXKT010000078.1:0-14758 GCA_036496685.1 Phenylobacterium sp. | reverse complement strand
CCATCCAGGCCAGCTTGTAGGCGAATTTGTCGGTGGCCACTGGATTGCCGTTGGGCAGGTAGATCGAGGCCACCCTGACGGGGCTAGGGCCGGAGACGACGGCCTCGACATAGCGGGCGTGGTCGTCGCCCTCGCCATCCGGAAGCCCGCGCCGGACGTCCTCCAGCGGGGCTTTCGAAAGCAGCGCGACGCCGTTGTAGGTCTTCTGGCCGTGGATCGCGAGGTTGTAGCCGAGCCGCTCGAAGGGCTCGGCCGGGAACTTCTCATCGACGCACTTGATCTCCTGGAGGCAGGCGACGTCGGGCTGCGCCGCCTCGAACCACTTCAGCACCGTCTCCAGACGCGCGTTGACCGAGTTCACGTTCCAGGTGGCGATGCGCATTGCGACTCCTCGTCTGCTTCTCCCTTTACGAGGAGGGGAAGCCGCAGCGCTACTTCTTCGTGAGTGTCAGCGGCATGGTCTGCCCCTGGGCCCAGGTGCCGACGATCTGCTTGCCGTCCGGCGACAGTTTGCCGGTGAGTTCGCCCCCGATCGACAGGAACAGGATGTTGAGCTGGCCGCCTTCGGTCTTCACCGCGGTCGCCGGGATCGTCGCACCCTGGTCGAGGCTGTCGATCACGGCGTTCGTGCCCTTGGCGTCGGTCTTCACGTGGAGTTCGAGCCGCAGCTTCTGGCCCCCGGCCTCCAGCGCGCCCGCCCAGTCGCCGTCATAGGTCTGGGCCATCGCCGGCGCGGCGACGAGCACGGATACGCTGAGTGCAAGGCCAAGGCGGCGGCAATTTGCGGCGAATGACATCGGACGTCCTCCCAATGAAGCCGTGAGGCTACGCTGGCGGAGACGCAGGTGAAAGACCGCCGCTATATCGAGAAGCTGACGCCGCAGCCGCAGCTGGACTTGGCGTTGGGATTGCGGACGCGGAACTCGGCGCCGGCGAGTTCGTCCACGAAATCGATTTCTGATCCTTTCAGCAGGACCAGCGACATCTCGTCGACCAGGGCCGCGGCCCCGTCGCGCTCGATCCTGAGATCGTCTGGTTGAGCTTCCTCGACCAGGTCGAACTGATACTGGAAGCCCGAGCAGCCGCCGCCTTCGACCGCGACACGCAGCATCACCGGGCGGCCCTCGGCCTCACCGATGGCGTGGATGCGTTGCGCGGCCGATGGGCTGAGGGTCAGGTCTGTGCTGGTCATCATGCGTTAGAAGAATGAAAGGCCTAGACTATATGAGGTTCCGCGCGGCTTCGACCAAGCCCCTGCCTTGCGACAGATGGAATTGATGGCCGCCACGATCCCGACCAGAGCTGCGTACGCCGAAGATCCCGCCAAGTCCCGGGGCCGCAAGGTCCCCGAGCCTGAGAGCCGCACCCGCACGCCTTTTGCCCGCGACCGCGACCGGATCATCCACTCGACCGCTTTCAGAAGGCTGAAGGAGAAGACGCAGGTCTTCGTAGCCCACGAGGGCGACCACTTCCGAACCCGCCTGACGCACTCGTTGGAGGTGGCGCAGATCGCGCGTTCGCTGGCGACCGCGCTGGGCCTCGACCCGGATCTCGCAGAGACGATCGCGCTCGCCCACGACCTCGGCCATCCGCCCTTCGGCCACGCCGGCGAGGACGAACTGCAGGTGCAGATGCAGTCCTACGGGGGTTTCGACCACAACGTGCAGACGTTCCGCGTGGTCACCAAGCTGGAACGCCGCTACCCGCGGTTCGAGGGCCTGAACCTGACGTGGGAGACGCTCGAAGGGGTGATCAAGCACAACGGGCCGGTGGTCGATAAGCTGACGCGCCCGTCGTGGAGCGCCATCGCGGAGTTTGACACGGCCTATGATCTGCGGCTCGGGACCTGGGCTTCGGCGGAAGCTCAGGTTGCAGCCCTCGCCGACGACATCGCCTACAACAACCACGACGTGGACGACGGGGTGCAGGCTGGGCTCTTCAACCTCGATGAGCTGCGCGAGATCCCGTTGATCGGTCCGCACGTCGCCAGCGCGGCCGCCGATTACCCCGACTGCGACGTCGGCATCCTGCGCCTGGAGGCCGTGCGCCGGATGATCGGAGCGATGGTCGACGACGTTCTGGCCGAGACCCGCCGGCGCGCGGCGGCCGACAAGGTGGGCTCAGCGGAAGACGTGCGCAGGCTCGACCATGCTCTGGTCGCCTTCTCGCGCGACATGGTCGAGGACCTCTCGGCGCTTCGGACCTTCCTCATGGACCGGATGTACCGCCACTGGCGCGTCAACCGCACCCGCAGCCAGGCCCGACGCATGCTGGCCGAGATGTTCCAGCTGTTCCTGGCGGAGCCGGACGTCCTGCCGAGCGAGTGGTACGCCCGCTCTCAGGGGCGCGACGAAGCCGGGCGGGCCCGCCTGGTGTGCGACTACATCGCCGGCATGACCGACCGGTTCGCCATCGAAGAACACCGCAAGCTCTTCCACCTCGAACTGCTGAGCTGAGACGGTCGGCGCGAGCGCGCCTTTCCGCGGCCATATGGCCCACAGAAAATGGCCGCCTGAGCGCTTCGGGGGGCGCGCGCTCAGCTAGACTGGGGCGTCAGGGGCGCGCGATTCGCGGAACGCTCGCGCCTCCTCGGGAGACCTCGATGTCCGAACATGAGCGCGGCGCCTATGCGCCTCCAACCGAAACCTCGCTGAGCTTCGATCCGCGTCAGCCGGTGCGGGGCTCCCGACCGATCCCCTTCACGCTGATCATCTCCGCCCTGGTGCTCGCCGGCCTCGCAGCGGCGATTTTCGTGTTCTACCAGTCGGGCGTGCGTCGGGCCGGCCAGCCTCCGCAGGCGGTCGGTGCGCCGGTCGCCGACATGAAGGCCCCGCCGCCCGCCGAGGCGCAGCCGCAGGACCCCGCCGCGGGCCTGCAAATCTATAAGAGCGAGGATGGCGCGAGCTCGGCGCCTTCGAAGGCCGTGCAGTTTGCACCGCCGCCGGAGCAACCCCAGGCCCGTCCGCAACCCGGTCCGCCGGCGCCGACCGTTGTCGTGACGCAGGCCGCCCCGGCCGCGCCGGCGCCAGCGCTGAGGCCCTCGATCGACACCCAGGCGCCGGCCTCCGCCGTCCCGGCGCCGGCGCCCAAAACCGAGGCTCCGCCCGCCAAGGCTCCGCAGCCCAAGGCGGCGCCTGCGCCGAAGATCGAGAAGCCGGTCGCCAAAGCTCCCCCAGCGCCCGCGCCAGTGGCGGCCAAGCCCGCGCCCGTGAAGCCGGCCAAGGCCGAGCCCGCGCCGGTCGCCAGCGCTGGCGGCGCCGCCTCCGTGCAAATCGGCGCCTTCTCGTCCCAGGCGCTGGCCGACAAGGGCTGGAACGACGCCGCTGGCGTCGCCCCGGGCGCTGCAGCCGGCAAAGGCAAGAGCGTCGAGAAGGTGGAAAGGGACGGCCACACCCTGTTCCGCACCCAGGTGACCGGCTTCGCCAGCCGGGCGGACGCGACCGCGTTCTGCGGCAAGCTGAAGGCCGCCGGAAAGGCTTGCTTCGTCAAGTGACCGAGGCGGCCGCGATCCTGGGCTGTTCCGGCCCGCAATTGACGGCCGAGGAGCGGGCGTTCTTCCGGCAGGTTAAGCCCTGGGGCTTCATCCTGTTCGGCCGCAATGTGACCAGCCGCGACCAGGTTAAGTCGCTGGTCGAGGCTCTGCGGGAGACTGTGGGACGAGCTGACGCCCCGGTTCTGATCGACCAGGAGGGCGGTCGCGTGCAGCGGCTCGGCCCACCGAACTGGGAACGCTATCCGCCCGGCCGCGCCTATGGCGACCTGGCGGCGAACGACCCGTTGCTCCGGCGCGAGATCACCCGGCTCGGGGCGCGGCTGATGGCCCACGATCTCGCGGCCCTCGGGATCAATGTCGACTGCGTGCCGGTGCTCGATGTTCCTGATCCGGCCGGCCACGAGATCATCGGCGACCGCGCCTATGGGAAGACGCCCGACGAAGTCGCGCTGTTGGGCCGGGCCGCCGCGGAAGGGCTGATCGCCGGCGGCGTCCTGCCGGTGATCAAGCACATCCCCGGCCATGGTCGGGCGATGGCTGACAGCCACCTCGAGCTGCCGGTGGTGGACGCGACCTTCGACGACCTCGACGCCCGCGACTTCGCTCCGTTCCGCGTGCTCTCCGACATGCCCATGGCGATGACCGCCCACGTGATCTATTCCGCAGTCGACCGTAAGAGACCGGCGACCACCTCGCGGACGGTGATGCGTCGGGTGGTCCGAGGCGCGATTGGCTTCGATGGCCTGGTGATGAGCGACGACCTCTCCATGAAGGCGCTCTCGGGCGACTTCACCGAACGGGCCAAGGCCAGCCGGGCGGCCGGCTGCGACGTCATCCTGCACTGCAACGGCGACATGGCCGAGATGAAGGCGGTTGTCGCCGGCGCTGGAGACCTCAAGGGGCGCGCGACGCAGCGGGCGGCTGCGGCCCTGGCGCGGATTGCGCGCACAGCGGAGCCGTTCGACCCTGCTGAGGCCCGCGCCCGTTTCGACGCCGCCTTCGAGGGGCGGTTCGCGTCATGAGCGGGACCTTTCAGCCCAACCTGGATTTCGCGGCCGCCACGACGGCAGCCGAGGACGGTGAGGCGCTGATCGTTGATCTCGACGGCTACGAGGGTCCGCTGCATGTGCTGCTGGCGCTGGCCCGCAGCCAGAAGGTCGACCTCCTGAAGCTCAGCGTCCTGAAGCTGGCCGAGCAGTACCTGGCCTTCGTCCAGCAGGCCCGTCGCCAGCAGTTTTCGCTGGCCGCTGACTATCTGGTGATGGCCGCGTGGCTGGCGTACCTGAAGTCGCGCCTGCTGCTGCCCAAGCCCGAGCAGCCCAAGGCCGACGAGGCGCCCGCCGAGGAGATCGCCGCGCGGCTTGCCTTCCGCCTGGCCAAGCTCGACGCCATGCGCGCCGCCGGTGAGGCGTTGAAGGTGTTGCCGCAGCTGGGCCGAGAGGTGTTCGGCCGCGGCGACCCGGAGGCCATCAAGGTGATTCCCTCGGGCCGGATCGAGGGCGACCTCTACGGCCTGATGAGCGCCTACATCACCCAGCGCACCAAGGAAGCCAGCCGCCGATACACGCCCGCGACACCCAGCGCCTATCCGCTGGAGGCGGCGCGCGAGCGACTGCGCCAGCTGTTGCCGGAGCTGGATCGCTGGACCCCGCTCACCGGCGTCGCGCCGCTTGGGTCGGCGGGGCGGGGGCCCAGCCGCGCCTCGTACGTCGCTTCGACACTTTCGGCAGGACTGGAGCTGGTGAAGGAAGGCGCGCTTGAGGCCCGCCAGCTCGAAGCCTTCGCCGACGTCTACCTGCGCACCCGCAAAGGCAAGGCGGCATGAGCGAGCTTGCGGACACCGAACGCGAGATCGAGGCCCTGCTGTTCGCGGCGGCTGGCCCTTTGAGTGACGCCGACCTCGGCAAGCGACTGCCGGAGGGCGCGGACGTGGCGGGCGCCATCGCCGCCCTGCAGGCGCGCTATCAGGGCCGGGGCGTTGAACTGGTCTGCGTCGCCGGCCGTTGGCGGTTTCAGACGGCGGGCGACCTTGCCTGGCTGATGACCGACGAGCGCGAGGAGCCGCGGCGGCTGTCGCGCGCCGCGCAGGAGACGCTGGCCATCATCGCCTATCACCAGCCGGTGACGCGCGCCGAGATCGAGGCGGTTCGCGGGGTGCAGGCCAGCAAGGGAACGCTGGATGTCCTGCTCGAGCTCGGGCTCGTACGCATGCGTGGGCGCCGGCGCACGCCCGGGCGGCCGATCACCTACGGCACAACCGACGCCTTCCTGGAGCACTATGGCCTGGCCAGTGTTGGCGACCTGCCGGGCGCAGCGGAGATGCGGGCGGCGGGCCTGCTATCGCTCGATCTGCCCGCCGACTTCGCTGTGCCCGATCCCAATGCGCTCGCCGCCGACGAGGACCCACTGGACGAAGGCGATGCCCCGGAGTTCCACACCGACTTCCTCGGAGACGAAACCGCGTAGCGCGGCGGGATTGTCGCGTGGCGCGCGCCGCAGAGTCCGACTATATAGCCGCTTGAAGATGTCGCCGGGGGCGCGACGGGTTAGGAGTTTCAGACGCCATGGGCGCTCTTTCGATCTGGCACATTCTGGCGATCGTCATCGTCGTCGCCCTGCTGTTCGGCGGCCGTGGCCGGATCTCCGGGATCATGGGCGACACCGCCAAGGGTATCAAAGCCTTCCGTGAAGGCCTGAAGGGCGAGGACGAGGCGCACGAGGAAGAGCCGGAGCCGGCCAAGCCGCTGCCCAAGTCCGCAGCGAAGACCGCCTCGACCACCCGCGCCAAGACCAAGGCCTGAGGCCCAAACCGCCGGCCCACGCTTAGGCCTGTTTCCACCGCGCCTGAAACCGCGCTAAGCCCACGGCCATGTTCTTCGAAGGCAAAGCACTCGAATTCCTGCTCGCCGCGGTCGTCGCCCTCGTCGTCGTGGGCCCGAAGGATCTGCCGATCCTGCTGCGCAAGCTTGGGCAGTTCATGGCCAAGATCCGAGCGATGGCGGCCGAATTCCGCGCCAGCTTCGATGAGATGGCCCGTCAGTCGGAGCTCGATGAGCTGCGCAAGGAAGTCGAGGCCATGCGCAAGGGTCAGCTTGCCGACATCGCCGCCCACACGCCGGAGATGAACCAGGCCCTCGACGAGATCAGCCAGGGTCTCTCCGACGTCGGCGTGCAGCTCAATTCGCCCGTGAGCTACCCATCCGCCGCGGTCGAAACCACCATCGAAGTCAAACCCGAGCCCAAGCCGCGGACCCGCAAGGCGGCCCCGAGGGCGCCGACGAAATCCGCGGCCGCGAAAAAGCCGGCCGCACCGAAGGTGGTTGCGAAGCCGACGGCGGCTTCGAAGGCCGGGCCGAAGAAGGCAGGGGCCGCCCCGACCAAGACATCTGCGGCGAAGTCATCTGCGACCAAGACGTCTTCCACCAAGACGTCTGCTGCCAAGACGTCTGCCACCATTGGTCCGGCTAAGGCCGTTTCCGCCAAATCCGCACCGGCCAAAGTCGCACCGGCCAAAGCCGCTGGGACCAAGCCGCGGGCTCGCAAGGTGGTGGCCTCGTGAGCGACGCGCCGGACGACGAGATCGAGGCCTCGCGCGCGCCGCTGCTCGATCACCTCATCGAGTTGCGCCAACGGCTGATCGTCTGCGTCATCGCCCTCTTCGTGGGCTTCATCATCTGCTTCATCTTCTCGACCCAGATCTACAGCCTGCTGCTGCATCCGTTCCAGGTGGCGGCCGGCCTGCTGGCGGTTCGCGCTGAGGAGGCCAAGGCGACCGGCCCCAGCGACCTGCCGCACCAGATCCTGGGCATGTTCACCGGCGTGAAGAACCTGTTCCTGGTGCTCGCCGGGATGAAGGAATTGCCGCCGATCGAGGGGCAGGTAACCAAGCTGGTCTTCACCGCGCCGCTGGAATTCTTCTTCACCAAGGTGAAGCTTTCCGCGCTCGGCGCCGTCGCCCTCAGTTTTCCGGTGCTCGCCTGGCAGATCTACGCGTTCGTGGCGCCCGGCCTCTACAAGAAGGAGCGGCGCGCTTTCCTGCCGTTCCTTGTCGCCTCGCCGGTGCTCTTCGCGCTCGGCGCCGCGATGGTCTACTTCATGATCCTGCCGTTTGTGCTGTGGTTCTCCCTGAACCAGCAGATCGTCGGCGCCTCGGGCATCTCGGTGGAGTTGCTTCCAAAAGTCTCAGAGTACTTCGGACTGGTGACCACACTGCTGCTGGCCTTCGGTCTCTGCTTCCAGTTGCCGGTGGTGCTGACGCTGCTCGGCATGGCCGGCCTGGTGAACTCCAAGATGCTGATGGCCGGATGGCGTTATGCCGTAGTGGCGGTGGTCGTCGTGGCCGCGATCATCACGCCGCCCGACCCGATCAGCCAGACGCTGCTCTCGATCCCGATCATCGGGCTCTACTTTCTGTCGATCGGATGCGTGAAGCTGATCGAGCTTCGTCGCGGCAAGGAAGACGACGCACGGAGCGTGGTTGCGACCTGAGTGAGACTTGGCGCCCTCCTTGGCTTGGCGCCCCCGCCGACGCGCTCTAGAGAGGGCCGCTTCCACCCAAGCCTGCGGCAGCCATGCACGATATCCGAGCCATTCGCGAAACGCCTGCACCCTACGTCAAGGGCTGGGACGCGAAGGGGCTGTCCGGATCGGAACTGGTGGCCCAGATCCTCGATCTCGACGGCAAGCTGCGGGTCGCCCAGACCGCATGGCAGTCGGCCCAGGCTGAGCGCAACGACGCCTCCAAGAAGATCGGCCAGGCGAAGGCTGCGAAGGACGAGGCCGAAGCCCAACGCCTGATGGCCCAGGTCGAAGCGTTGAAGGCCAAGCTCGAGGCAGAGAGCGCCGCCGAACGTGAGGCGGGCCGAGCGCTCAACGCCGTTCTCGCCGGCCTGCCCAACATTCCTGCGCCCGAAGTGCCGGCAGGTGCGGACGAGCACGCCAACGTCGAGGTTCGTCGTTGGGGGACGCCGTTCGCCATCGCCAAGCCCAAGGACCACACCACGCTCGGTGAGGGCCTCGGTCTCCTGGACTTCGAAGCGGCGGCCCGGATGAGCGGCTCGCGGTTCGCGGTGCTTAGGGGCGACCTGGCGAGGCTGGAACGTGCGCTGGGCCAGTTCATGCTCGACGTCCAGACCCGAGAGCACGGCTATACCGAGGTCTCGCCGCCGCTTCTGGTGCGCACCGAGGCGATGTTCGGCACCGGTCAACTGCCGAAGTTCTCCGACGACCAGTTCGTGGCCATTCCTGGACTGGAGACGGCGGTCGACGTGCCGCAAACCCTCGATGAACTGGATCGGATGCCGGAATTGCGCTGGCTGATCCCCACCGCCGAGGTGTCGCTCACCAATCTGGTGCGCGAGCAGATCACGCCGGAGGAGGAGCTTCCGCTGCGGCTGACCGCGCTGACCCCCTGCTTCCGCGCCGAGGCGGGCGCGTCGGGCAAGGACACCCGCGGCATGATCCGCCTGCACCAGTTCTACAAGGTCGAGTTGGTCTCGATCACGACGCCCGATGAGTCCGAGGCCGAACACGAGCGGATGGTGGGTTGCGCCGAGGCGATCCTGAAGCGGCTGGAGTTGCCGTTCCGGACCATGCTGCTGTGTTCAGGCGACATGGGCTTCAGCGCGAAGAAGACCTACGACCTGGAGGTATGGTTGCCGTCCGAGGGGCGCTATCGCGAGATCAGCTCCTGCTCCAACTGCGGCGACTTCCAGGCCCGCCGCATGGACGCCCGCGCCAAGGCGGCCGGCGAGAAGGGCACGCGATTCGTTCACACGCTGAACGGCTCCGGCCTGGCGGTCGGCCGTACGCTGGTGGCCTTGATGGAGAACTATCAGGACGAGGACGGTCGCATCTCCATTCCCCAAGCCCTGCATCCCTACCTGCCGGGCATGACGCACGTGGGGGGCAAGACCGCGTGAGGATCCTCCTCACCAACGATGACGGGATCAATGCCGAGGGCCTAGTGGCGCTCGAGCGGATCGCCGCGGCGCTGAGCGATGACGTCTGGATCTGTGCGCCGGACGCTGAGCGCTCAGGGGCCAGCCGGGCGTTGACGCTCTCCGACCCGATCCGCGTGCATCAGCTGGGCGAGCGACGCTTCTCCACCACCGGGACGCCGACGGACTGCGTGATGCTGGGAATCCACGAGCTGGTGGCGGGCAAGACGCCTGATCTGGTGCTTTCCGGCGTCAACCGCGGCGCCAACCTCGCCGAGGATGTCACCATGTCCGGCACCGTCGCCGGGGCCATCGAGGCCATGGCGTTGGGCGTCCCGGGCATCGCGCTGTCGCAGATGGGGTTCTACGAGGGCAATCGCGGCTATGAACCCGCCGAGACCTTCGCGCCGGGTATCATCCGTCGGCTGATGGAACTGGGCTGGCCGCGCGATGTGGTCATGAACATCAATTTCCCCTACCGCCCCACAGATGAGATCAACGAGGTCGAGGTGACCCGGCAGGGCTTCCGCGACACCCACATCCGGATGGCCGAAAAACGCACCGACCTTCGGGGGCGCGACTACTATTGGGTCGGGTTCCGCCAGGAACGCTCCAAGCCGGAAGATGGCACCGACCTTCGGGCGCTCTATGACGGCAAGATCTCCGTGACACCACTGCATATCGACCTGACCCACATGGCCAGCGTGCACACGCTCAAGGCGACGCTTGGCGGCTCGCCGCCGCGGGCTTGAAATGGCAGGCGCTTGAGGATGGCGAAGAAGGAAGACCACACGGGTGAGACGCGGCTGGCCCGCCTGATCCTGGCGTTGCGGTCACAAGGCGTGAGCGAAGCCGCGGTGCTGAACGCCATCGAGACGACGCCGAGGGAGGCGTTCACACCCGACCTCTTCAAGGAGCGGGCGTTCGAGGACTCGGCCCTGCCGATCGCCTGCGGCCAGACGATCAGCCAACCGTTCATCGTCGGGCTGATGACCCAGGCCCTGAAGGTCGACAAGCGCGACCGGGTGCTGGAGATCGGCACCGGCAGCGGCTATCAGACGACTATCCTCTCCAAGCTCTCGCGGCTGGTCTATACGGTGGAGCGCTATCGCACCCTGATGCGTGAGGCCGAGGCGCGGTTCAAAGCGCTGGGCCTGACCAACGTCATCACCCGGTTCGGCGATGGCGGGGAGGGGTGGCCCGAACAGGCGCCTTTCGACCGCATTATGGTCACGGCGGCGGCGCCTGAAGAGCCGAAGGCGTTACTGGGCCAACTGAAGCCGAACGGCATCCTCGTGGCGCCCATCGGCAAAGGGCCGGTCCAGAGCCTTCGGCGCTACACCGGCGACGGCAAGGGCGGCTTTGCGGTAGAGGCCCTGACCGACGTGCGGTTCGTGCCCCTGCTCGACGGGGTGGCGAAAGAACTTTGACGAAGACGTGTGACGTCCGCGGTTGTTTGCGGGCGCGGACGGCTTAACCCATCATCAACCCTGGCGCCCCGACTCATGCCTATGTTCACCTCCGGAGCGGCGATGACGCAGTTCTTCCAGCGATCGGCCCTGATTCTCCTGGCGACCAGCGCGCTGTGCGTCAGCCCCGCGCTCGCCCGCACGCATCACCACCACAAGGCGACCGCCTCCAAGAGCAAGGCTCCCGCTCAGAAGGAAGAGAGCGCCACCTACGTCGTGAGGCCGGGCGACACGCTGGAGAAGATCGCCGACAAGCTGGGCGTCACGGTCGCCGAGCTGAAGGCCGCCAACAAGTTGAAGGGCAACGTCATACAGCCGGGCGACATCCTGAAATCGCCGGCCGCGCCCAAGGCGACGCCGGTGGTCGCCAGCAAGAAGACCTATACCGTCGCCCGCGGCGACACGATCTTTGGGATCGCTAAGCGGCTGCATGTGCCGGTGGATGAGCTTCGCCAAGCCAACGGCCTGTCGGCCAAGTCGAAGATCAAGGCCGGCCAGACGCTGGTCGTCCCTGGCGGCGAGCCTGTGGCGAGCGAAGCCGCAGAGACTGGCCGTCGCGGCCATCGCGGGCAGCCGGCGGCCGTGGAAGAGGCCTCTGACGCCGGGGCGCAGCGGGGCGCGAACGGGCGGGTCGTGAGCACCGAGGGCCACGCGGTGACCTACCGGGTCCGCAAGGGCGATACCCTGGAGAAGGTCGCGGCCAAGCTCGGCACGTCCGTCTCCGCCGTGAAGGCCGACAACCACATCAGGGGCGCCACGATCCACCCAGGCCAGGTGCTCAAGGGGCCGAAGGCAGCCGGCGGCCGGGCCTATGTGGTCGCGTCCGGCGACACAGTCGCCGGCGTCGCCGAACGTTTCGGCGTCAGCACAGAGGCGCTTCGCAGGGCCAACGGCCTCTCACGACACGCAGCGATCCATGGCGGTCAGCGGCTTCATCTGCCGTCCGGCGCGCATGATCGTGGCGTGGTCCGCGAACCCTCCGTTGTGACGGAGCGTCCGTCGCGCGCCTATCCTCGCCCGGCCGAGCCATACCGCGGGGAGACGACGTCGCAGGGCCTGCCTGCACATCCCATCCCCTATGCGCCGTCCGGCGTGACGCCGCGGCCCTATATCCCGCCGCCAAGCGTGCAAACGCAGCCTCCGGTCAGCGCCACACCGGCGCCCACTGACGCCCAGATTTCGCAAATGGGCGCCGGGCGATTCCAGTGGCCGCTGAAGGGTGACCTGCTTTCCGATTTCGGGGTCAAGCCCACGGGACAACGCAACGACGGCGTCAACATCCGAGCCGAGGCCGGGGCGGCGGTTCACGCAGCTGCCGACGGCGACGTCGTATACGCCGGCGATCAGGTGCCGGGCTTCGGAAACCTCGTGCTGATTAAACACGCCGACGGTTGGGTCACCGCCTACGGCCACCTCTCCCGCGTCGACGTGAAGATGCAGCAGCGGGTCAGCCAGGGTCAGCAGATCGGCCAGGCGGGCTCCACCGGGGGCGTGCCCGAGCCGCAGTTGCACTTCGAGGTGCGCTATGCGCCGAACCCGCTGGAGCGGGCGCGTCCGGTCGATCCGAAACTGGTCCTGCCGAAATAGGGATCATCCCTCCCTCCAGGGGGAGGGATGGCGTTACATCGGCAAGCTCTTTCCGAGTTCGCCCGCCAGGTCGCGAATAAACTGCCAGGCGACGCGGCCGGACCTCGAGCCGCGAAGCTGCGCCCACTGGAGCGCACGGCGATCGAGGTCGGGAACCTCCAGGCCATGGCGTTTGGCGTATCCCTGGACGGCGGCCAGATAGGTCGGCTGGTCCATGGACGGAAAGCCGATCCACAGGCCGAAGCGGTCGGAGACGCTGACCTCCTCTTCCGCGTCCTCGGCGGCGGCGACCAGCCCGCGGTCCTCGGCGTGGGCGCGCGGCATCAGGTGGCGACGGTTCGAGGTCGCGGTGAACAGCACATTGGCCGGCGGGCCGGAGACGCCCCCCTCCAGCGCCGACTTCAGGGCCTTGGCCGCAGCGGCGCCCTCCTCGAAGGAGAGGTCGTCGCACAGCACCACGAACCGCTCGGGTCGAGCCCGAAGGACGTCGAAGAGGTTGGGCAGGGCGGTCACCTCGTCGCGGTCGACCTCGACGAGCTTAAGGTCCTTGGCGCCCCCGTTGGCGAGCTGGGCCACATGCATGAAGGCAGCCTTGGCGAGGGAACTCTTGCCGGTGCCGCGCACACCCCAGAGTAGCGCGTGGTTCGAGGGCAAACCGTCGGCGAACCGCTGCAGGTTCTCGACAAACCGCTCCTTCTGCCGGTCGACGCCAACCAGCGCCGCCAAGGGCAAGGGATAGTCGGGGGCCGGGTGGAAGCCGCCGGTCGCAGGCTCATGGCGGAAGAGCCTGGCGGCCTCGAAATCGGGCGGGGATACGCGGGGAGGGCCCAGGCGCTCGAGGGCGTCGGCGATACGCGAGAGAACGGGTTCCAGGTCGTGGGTCATCGCGGCGAGCCATAACCCGGCGAAGGCGTCGCGGCCAAACCCGAACTGTGCGGAAGGGACGCGCTCAACTTCCCCAGGTAAACGGGGTGGTTCCATTGCAAAACGAGGTCGCAGCGCATAGCTTCCGCCGACTTCGAGCGGGGCCTTCCAGTGGGCCTGCGCCGTGCTGCTTTCCGGAGAGGCCATGTTCGCCACCCCAGCCTATGCTCAAGCCCTCGGCGGCGCAGCCGGAGGCGGCGGTCCGCAGGACATGCTGATCCAGTTCCTGCCGCTGATCGGCCTCGTGGTCCTGTTCTACTTCCTGATGATCCGGCCGCAGCAACGTCGGATGAAGACCCACCAGACGATGCTGAGCGGCCTGAAGCGCGGCGACATGGTCGTGCTGTCGTCCGGGGTCCACGGCAAGATCGTTCGCGTGGAGGACGCCGACGTCGGTGTCGAGATCGCCACCGGCGTCACCGTCAAGGTGCGCAAGGCGATGATCTCCGAGGTGCAGGCCCGCGGCACGCCCGCGCCGGCCAACGATTCCAAGACGTAGGGCTCGCCTCGCCGCCATGATGAATCTTGCCCGCTGGAAGGTGGTCGTCGTCCTCCTGGCGACGATCTTCGGCATTCTCTTCACCCTGCCAAACGTGCTGCCCGCGAACGTTCGCGAGAGCCTGCCCGCCTTCATGCCGAAGAACACGCTGAAGCTCGGCCTCGACCTGCAGGGTGGGTCGGACCTGCTCTATTCGGTCGATACGGTGGCGCTGCGCAACGAGCGCCTGACCAACATGGCCGAGGATGTCCGCACGACATTCAGGGACAAGCAGATCGCGTTCACCGATCTGGCCGTGACCAACGGCGAGATCGGCCTTCGGATCACCGATCCGGGGCAGGTGACGACGGCGCTGAACGCGCTGCGCCAGACGATCGGCGCCCCTCTGGCGGGCGTCCCTGGCGGGCGAGACGTCAACGTCAGCGCCGCCGGCGACCAGCGCATCCGCATCGCCTTCGTGCCCGAAGCCTTCGACGCCGAAAGCTCGAAAGCAGTCGAGCAGTCCATCGAGATCATCCGTCGGCGGATCGACCAGATGGGCACCAAGGAGCCGGACATCTCCCGCCGCGGCAAGGACCGCATCGATATCCAGGCGGCGGGCGAAACCGATCCCAACCGGCTGAAGAACGTCATCGGCCAGACCGCCAAGCTCAGCTTCCAGATGGTCGACGACGCGGCCTCGCAGGAGGACCTTGCGTCGGGCCGGGTGCCGCCGGGCGACGAGGTGCTGCCCTCGACCGACGGCTTCGCCGCCCAGTATCTGGTCAAGAAGCGCCAGGTCGTGACCGGCGAGATGCTGACCAACGCCCAGTCGACCTTCGATTCGCAGACCAACCAGCCGGTGGTC
>DASXKT010000077.1:0-10103 GCA_036496685.1 Phenylobacterium sp. | reverse complement strand
CTGTTTCCCTCAGAGTGGAATGAGGAATCACCGGCGTCGCCGGTTCGCCCACAGCATGTAAGCTCCGCTCATGGCGCAGTTCGACGCCCGCGATCTTCTGTCCTGTTATGCGCGCGGCGTCTTCCCGATGGCCGACGCGCGAGAAGACGACCGCGTCTTCCTGATCGATCCCGAGCGGCGCGGCGTCCTGCCGTTGCACGGCTTCCACGTTTCACACCGCCTGGCGCGGACCGTACGGAGTGAACCGTTCGAAATCCGCCTGGACACCGCCTTTCAGGACGTCGTGCAGGCTTGCGCCGCGTCAGGGCCCGGGCGCGCAGAAACCTGGATCAACCAACCTATCGAGGGGCTCTACGTTCGCCTGTTTGAGCTCGGGTTCGCCCACACGGTCGAATGCTGGCAGGACGGAGAGTTGGTGGGCGGGCTCTACGGGGTTTCTCTCGACGGCGCGTTTTTCGGCGAAAGCATGTTCTCGCGACGCCGCGACGCCTCGAAGGTGGCCCTCGTCCACCTGGTCGCCCGGCTGCTGGCCGGCGGCTACCGCCTGCTCGACGCCCAGTTCATGACCGAGCACCTGAGCCAGTTCGGCGCCGTGGAAATCTCACGACTGGATTATCATCGAAGGCTGGCGCTGGCGCTTTCGGCGACAGCGGATTTTCACCGCGTCGGCGCGATGGGCGGCGCGGCTGCCCTGCAGGTGATCAGCCAGGCGTCGTAGACCGGATGCTCCAGCGGATGCAGGCCCGGCGATGAGGCGTACATCCAACCCCTGAAAGCTTGCCGCGGCGACAGTTCCGGCTTGCCCGGCACGGGGCGCGGCTGGGAGTCGATAGTCAGATATGCGATCGAATCGTCGACCGCTTCCTCCGGCGTCGATCGTTCGCAGGCCTTCACGGTGAAGATCAGGCTCTTGAAGCGGATTGGCCGGTTGACCGCTGCCTCGAAGCGCAGGCTTTCAGCGGTCACCTTGTCGAGCGCTTCGATCACCGCGACGTCGTAGCGATTGCGACGGACCGGGACGCCGGCCGTCTTGGGTTGCGTCTGAGGCGGCGGGGGCGCGGGCGCCACCTCCTTCTCGGAGATCGGCGGCGCGGCGATAGGCGCCGGCGTCGGCACGCTGATCGGCGGCGCTTCTTCGGAGGCTCCGCTCTTGGGAGCCGCTTCCACCGGCGGCGCGGGCGGTGCGATCACCGGCTGGGCGGTGACTACGCCAGCGCACGCCAAGCCGGCCAGGGCGGCAATCCAGCTTCCGCGCTTAAGGACGGCTTTCGACGGACGGAATGACACGGTCGCGAGCCCTACTTGGGGATCCAGGCCTCGTAGTCGCCGGTGGCCTTCTGACGCTCGCCGCCGCGCGACAGCGCGCCTTGCGGCCGGTACGCATGGATGGTGCCGGTGAGGTTGGGCAGGTGGCCCTTTTCCCAGGCCTTGATCGCGAACGGCTCGACCGTCGGGGGCTCGGCGAAGGTGTAGTGCAGCCAGCCATGCCAGTCGGGCGACACCTTCGAGGCGTCGGCGTAGCCCCGGTAGATCACCCAGCGGCGCTTGCGGCCGTCGTAGCTGTCGGAGGCGTCCTTGGCTTCGAAGTAGCGGTTGCCTTGCTCGTCCTGACCCACGAAGACCCCGCGGCGTCCGATGTGGAAGCGCGCGCCGATGGTGGCGCCGTTCCACCAGGTGAAGATCGACTTCAGGAAGTTGAGCACGGAGCGTTTCGTCCCGGAAAGCAGGGTGGGAGGGGCCGATGGGCGGGCGGACTATAGGCGGGGCGGTTTGGACCGTCCAGCTTCCCGCCCCTGCAGCAGCCAATGCAAGATGTTGGGGATGAACCTCCGCCCGACCGCAACATCTATTGATCGAGCGCGCTTACGACGCCTAGGCTTGCGGCGAGGAGTCGGCGGATGGGTGGCGAAGCGTCGCGGACGAGAATCGAAACGCGGGTCGCGGAGATCGGCGGGCGCCTCGTCGAGGTCCGGGCTCCGGCCCACTGGACGGCCGCGCGCCTGGACGCCTGGATCGATTGGGCCGGCGGCGCGACCGATATCGTCGCCGCCGTCGACGATTACGTCGAAGGGCTGACCGCAGCCGCCCAGGCCAAAGGGCTGATCAAGGATGTCCGCGCCCGCACGCGGTTTCGTGACGCCCTCAATGAAGCCTTGCTGACCGGGGTGATCGGCATTTCCCCTGTGCGTACGAGCACGACGATCGACGTCGTGGAGGCCGGATCGCTCGACGCAGCCGCGAAGCTTGCAGCCCTGGTCGCAGCGCATCGCGGCCAGGAGGCCGCACAGGCCGCTTCGCTCGAACTCGGCCGGCGCCTGCAGGCGGTCGTGGATGCCGTCCTGCGCTGCGAGGGTGACGCGGAGGCCTGCGCCGACCCGCAGCACAATCCGGGCCTCGCCCGCGCCGCGGAAGCCGCCCGCGCGGCAGGCGCGCCCGACGGCATGATCCTGGACGCGATCACCTTGGCTAGATCCGGCGAAGGCGCCTGGGACCTGGAGCCGCCGGCAGGCCCCATCGCAACCGTCCCACTTCTGGTGGCCGGCCCCGCCGACGAAGCCGTGGCCCGCGCCGCATGGGCGACGGGAACAGTGGTGTTGGCGGCCGATCGAGAGACCGCCGAACAGATCGCCGGAATCGGCGGCGGCCCGCGGGGCGGCGTCGACCTGATGGGCTTCTGGTCAGCGGACGGCTTCGACATCGAGGCCTTTGAAGCGGCGGTCTCCTTGCTGGCGAGTGCGATGGCCGCGGCGGACGATAGGCCTGGCGTCATCGGTCTTGCGGGACTTGGCGATTGGCTCGTCGCGCATGGCCTCTCTTACGACAGCAACGCCGCGCGTGAGACCGCGCGCGAGCTCTATCTTGCTGCTGGTCGCGCCATGGCTTCTCCCGGAGGAGGCCTCGCCCTGTTCCGGGATCCTGACTTGGAACTTCGCTTGGGCGGCGGCCTGCTCAGCGGCGAGCCTTGGTCTGGGCCTTTCACCCTGGCGGAAACGGCCGACGGCGAGCACGTGCGCGTTCTCAGCGAGGCGGCGATCCATGGCCTGGCGCTCGCGGGGGCGGAAGCGGCGGAGGCCCATGCCCTGCTCTTCGGCCGTGCCGATCTGACCGAGGCTCCAGGCGTCAATCACCAGGCGCTTATGGCGCGGGGCTTCACCGATTACGAGCTCGCCGCGGTCGAGGCGGCTCTCCCGTTGGTCAATCGCCTGGCCGACGCCTTTGCCCCGGCGGTGATCGGCGAAGGCTTTGTGCGAGACGTGATCGGCGCCAGCGCCGAACAGATGGCCAACCCCACGTTCGATGTGCTGGCCCTGATGGGCTTCAGCACCGCCGACGTCGCCGCCGCAGAGGCTCACGCCCTGGGCGCGGGGGGTCTGGACGACGCGGAATTCCTGTCGCCCGGGGTGCGGGACATCTTCCGCACCGCCGAGGCGCTAGGCGAGGCGCCGCGCCGGGCAATGCTGCAGGCGCTCGCGGCTGGCCTCGCTGTCCCGACAGTTACTGACGTGGAAGCGCCGTGGGACGCCACGCCCGCGGACATCCTGGCGTTGCTCTCGCAAGCGACGACCGCCATCCGCGTTCGGCGGGCGCCGGCGCCTGCCGACCTTGCCTTTGACCTACCAGTCGCATCCGAACCCCGCCCGGTCCGCCCCCCTGAGCCGGAAGAACGCATCGTCGAGCGGGTCGTGGAGCGCGAACGCACCCGACGGAAGCTCCCCGATCGCCGCAAGGGCTACATCCAGAAAGCGGCGGTGGGCGGCCACAAGGTCTATCTGCACACCGGCGAATACGACGACGGCGAGCTCGGCGAGATCTTCATCGACATGCACAAGGAGGGCGCCGCCTTCCGATCGCTGATGAACAACTTCGCCATCGCGATCTCGATCGGCCTGCAATACGGCGTGCCGCTGGACGAGTTTGTCGACGCCTTCGTCTTCACCCGTTTCGAGCCCGCCGGCCCGGTGACGGGCAACGACACCGTGAAATCGGCGACCTCGATCCTGGACTACATCTTCCGCGAACTCGGCGTCTCCTATCTGGGCCGCGAAGATCTGGCGACCGGTGATCCGGGGGAGCTCAATGCCGACGGCCTGGGTCGTGGCAAGGCGGACGCCGCGGATGCCGACGCCCTGACCGCCGAAGGGCCCCAGCCGGCCTCGCGGTTCATCTCGCGCGGCTTCTCGCGGGGCGCTGCGCCCGACAACCTGGTGTTCCTGCCCAGTGTCCAGCGGGCCAATGGCCCATCCAGCCTGGAGGCTGCGGACGTCTGCGCCGCCTGCGGCGATGTGGCCGTGGTGCGCAAGGGCGCGTCCCTGATCTGCGAGACGTGCGGGACTCGCGTCGGGCGCCTCGGCGAGGATCATGGGGCCTAGCTATAGGCGCCTAACCCCTAAGAGTTACCGCGAATTAAGTGGCGCGCGGCGCCTGCTCAGCGCAGATGGGTCGGGTAGGTTACAAGGATCGCAGCACGCGTGACGCAGAATTTCTACCGCGCCCTGGTCGCCGTCGCCGCTCTGGCCGTCACCGCGCCGGCGGTGGCCCACGCCGGGAGCGCAGCGGGTGGCGACAAGGAGATTCCTCGCTCCACGGGCTTCGGTGGGGCCTGTCCCAAGTGCGAGTTGTCTGGCCGCAGGCTGGCCGGCGCACACTTCCTCGGAGCGGACTTCTCCGGCGCCGCCTTTGTGGGTTCCGACCTTCGCGACACACACTTCCTCGGGTCCAACTTCACCGGGGCGGATCTGTCCCGAGCCGATCTTTCAGACGCGCAGATCCTCGGCACGATCTTCGCCGGCGCCAATATGTCGCATGTCCGGCTGCGGTCGACCGAAGCGAAGGGCGTGAACTTCACCAACGCCAACCTGACCAATGCCGATCTGAGCGACGCGTCGGCCATGGGCGCGAATTTCATCAAGGCGAACCTCAACGGCGCGAACCTACGCTCCGCCGAGCTGCAGGGCGCCAACCTCACGAAGACCGAGGCCAGGGGCGCGGACTTCCGCGACGCGACCTTGAGCGGGGCGGTCCTGATCGACGGTCGGTTCGACAAGGCCTCCTTCCGATCCGCCGAGATGAACATGGCGGTCCTGACCGGCGGGAGTTTCGACGGCGCGGATTTCAAGGACGCCGAGCTGCGCCACGCCGTGATCGCTGGCGTGGATCTCTCAAGAGCCCGAGGGCTCAGCCAGGACCAGATCGACGAGGCTTGCGGCGATTCACGGACCCGGCTGCCGAACAAGCTCGTGGCCCGCACCTGCGGCGCCAACATCCGGATGATCATGCGCCAGGCCGGCTCGCCGAACTGGAGCCATCCAACCCCACCGCCGCCGCCATCGCCACCCGCGCCGCCGGCTCCGCCGGCTCCGCCGATGCCGCCGACGCCCAGCCGCTACGTGACGCAACTACCGCATTAGGCCTTGATCGGCGGCGCCAGCCGGATGCTCAGTTCTTTCAGCTGCTTATCGGCAACTTCTGACGGCGCGTTCATCATCAGATCCTGGCCCTGCTGGTTCAGCGGGAAGGCGATGACTTCACGGATCGCGGTCTCGCCGGCCAACAGCATGACAATCCGGTCGATACCGGGCGCGAGCCCACCGTGCGGCGGAGCCCCGTGGCGGAAGGCGTTCAGCATCCCGCCGAACTGCTCCTCGACGACGTTCGGCCCATAGCCGGCAATCTCGAAGGCCTTGAGCATGATCTCCGGCAAATGGTTCCGCACGGCGCCGGAGCACAGCTCGTAGCCGTTGCAGACGATGTCGTACTGGTAGGCCAGGACGTCGAGCGGGTCCTTGGTGTTGAGGGCCTCAAGCTCGCCCTGCGGCATCGAGAACGGGTTGTGGCTGAAGTCGACGTGGTTGGTCTCTTCGTTCATCTCGAACATCGGGAAGTCGACGATCCAGACGAACTCGAAGCGGTCCTCGTCCACGAGCTTCAGGTCCGTGCCCACCTTGGTCCGGGCCGAGCCAGCGAACTTAGCGAAGGTCTTGGGATCGCCGGCGACGAAGAAGGCCGCGTCGCCCTTTCCCATGCCGACCTGACCCATGACCGCATCGGTCAACTCAGGGCCGAGGTTCTTAGCAATCGGGCCGCCCCAGCCGCCCTGGTCTTCGCTCCAGAAGATGTAGCCGAGGCCAGGCTGTCCCTCGCCCTGCGCCCAGCTGTTCATCCGGTCGCAGAACGCGCGGCTGCCGCCGGTCGGCGCGGGGATCGCCCACACCGCGTTCTTCTTGTCTTCGAGGATGCGCGCGAAGAGGCCGAAGCCGCCGCCGCGGAAATGCTCGGACACGTCCTGCATGATCAACGGGTTGCGCAGGTCCGGCTTGTCGGTGCCGTACTTGGCCATGCATTCGCGGTACGGGATGCGCGGGAACGGGTAAGGCGTCACCGGCTTGCCGTTCGCAAACTCCTCGAAGACGCCGTGCATCACCGGCTCGATAGCCGCGAAGACGTCTTCCTGGGTCACGAAGCTCATCTCGACATCGAGTTGGTAGAACTCGAGCGAGCGGTCGGCGCGCAGGTCCTCGTCGCGGAAGCACGGCGCGATTTGGAAGTAGCGATCGAAGCCCGAGACCATCAGCAGCTGCTTGAACTGCTGCGGCGCCTGGGGGAGCGCGTAGAACTTGGTCGGGTGCAGACGCGAGGGCACCAGGAAGTCGCGCGCGCCTTCCGGCGAGGAGGCGGTCAGGATCGGCGTCTGATACTCCAGGAAACCCTGGTCGATCATCCGGTTGCGGATCGAATGGATGACCTTGGAACGCAGCACGATGTTTCGGTGCAGGGTCTCGCGGCGCAGGTCCAGGTGGCGGTTCTTCAGCCGGATCTCTTCCGGATAGTCGGGCTCTCCGAAGACCGGCAGCGGCAGCTCGGCCGCTTCCGACAGGACAGCGACGTCCTTCACGCGGATCTCGACTTCGCCGGTGGGTAGGCCGGGGTTCACGGTCTCGGCCGAGCGCGCGACAACCTCGCCGTCGATGCGGATCACGCTCTCGGCCCGCAGGTGCTCGACAAGAGCAAACCCGGGGGTCTCGGGGCTCATCACCAGCTGCGTCAGGCCGTAGTGGTCCCGGAGGTCCACGAACATCAGGCCGCCATGATCACGCTTGCGGTGGATCCAGCCCGAAAGGCGGACCGTCTTGCCGGTGTCGGCGGCGCGAAGCGCGCCGCAGGTGTGGGTGCGGTAGGCGTGCATTTACCTGGGAAATTCGGCTGTTTTACGAGGCGCGGAAGGGCGCATGAGGGGGGCCGAAAGTCAAGGCAGCGCAGGCTGCTGTCGAGAACACGAGAGAGCGGCCAATAGACCGATCCCCAGCCAGGCCCCGAGGATTGGACTCATCCCCATTCCCACGAGAGGAACCGGGAAGGCGCCAAGCAACGGCGTCAAGACCGAGAACATCCCGTAGATCGCCAGGGCGATGGACGCCGTCGCCACGTCTCGCCTCTCTGAGCCGCTCATGATCATCGGCGCCGACGCCGCGCTCGCAAGCGCGATCCAGCCAACGACGGCGGCAAGCGGAGATAGTCGCCACGCCAGGCCCATGATGCCTTCGACGTCGGCCACCGGCGCCAGGGGATCACGACGGAGCCACGCCATGGCTACGGCCACGACCACCAGGCCTATCCCGCTCCATCTCGATACGCCGCGCCTGCCTTCGAGCGCGACAATCACAAGCAACGCGCCGGCCAAGGCGGTCGCCTGGGAAGCGTCCGGCTGGGCGATCAGCAGCGCCAGGGTCAGGGCCGCCGATATCAGCGGCCATCCCGGTCTAGCAGCCAGAGCACCCAGGGCGACCACCGCAGGAGGCATCAGCACCTCGGCCACGTTCATATGCAGGGGGCCGAGATCGATCCAGCGATGGACGCCCTGTTGTCCGGCGCTCAGCAGGCCGGCGGCCAGCGCCAACGGCGCGGCGATGATGAAACCGCTGAGCGTCCGGCTTCCGGCCCTCCTGGCGAGGGCGACCGCCCCCAGGCCGCCGATGCCCCAAGCCACCAGGTTTCGAGCCCAGACCCCGGGCGGTGCACCATTGGCTGCAGCGACGACGCAACCTGTGGCGATCGCCCCCAACGACAGGATAGCGAACAGCGAAATAAGACCCGCCCCGACGGTGGGCCGCACGGTCTTCACCGCGAAACCCACACTCTGGATGCCTAGTCCGCCCTTCCCGTCCGCCGCCTCACTTCTCCGGATGCAACAGCGCCTGGTAGGTCAGGGTCCGGGCCATGGTGCCGAGGTCGTCGCCGCCGGTGCCGCCCATGCGCTGGATCATTCCGACGAAGAGGACGTCGTTTGTCGGGTCGATCCAGAACCAGGTGCCGGCCGCGCCGCCCCAGCTGATGGTCTTGTCGCCTTCCATGTGACCGGCTCGCCGGGCGTCGTTTACGACCATGAAGTCAAGGCCGAAGCCGACCGCTTCATTGAACTGGGCCACGCCGGTGCCGTTGTTGCTGACCAGCACGTTGCGGGGAATGACGTTGGCGCCCATCAGCTCGACGGAAGCCGGCGAAAGAATGCGCACGCCGTCCAACTCGCCCTTGTTGAGCATCATCTGGCAGAAGCGGGCGTAGTCCATGGTGGTTGAAACCAGACCACCGCCGCCCGACTCCATGGCCGGCGGCTTGGAATAGTCCGGCATCTTGTTGCCAAACAGGTCATCCGCCTCGACGATCTTGCCGGTCGGCTTGTCGTTGACCACCTCGCCCACATAGACGGCCGCCAGGCGGTTCGCCTTGGCCGGGCCGGTATAGAAGGCGGTGTCCTTCATCTTCAGCGGGGCGAAAACGTTTGCCTGCATGAACTGGCCGAGCGTCTGGCCGGTGAGCTTCTCGACGATGTAGCCCTGGATATCGACGGCGCTGGAATAGGACCAGCTGGTCCCGGGTTGGTACATCAGCGGGATCTTCGCCGTGCGCTCGATCATCTGGTGGAGGCCGGTCGAACCGAGCACCTCGTCCTTGCGATAGAGCTTGTCGACGGGGTGCTTGTCGCCCAGGCCGTAGCCGAAGCCGGCGGTATGGCTCATGATCTCGCGCATGGTCGGCGGGCGCTTCATGTCCTCGACGCCGGTGATGTTGCCGTCCTTGTCGGCGCTAACCATCACCTTGAGGTTCTTGAACTCGGGCACGTAGCGGGTGACCGGGTCATCGAGGCGCCACTTGCCCTGCTCGAACAGGATCATCATGGCCACGCCGGTCAACGGCTTGGTCATCGAGTAGATGCGGAAGATTTCGTCCTTCGGCATCGGCTGGCCGCTGGCGATGCTGGCCTTCCCGTAGGTGTTGAACTCCACGACCTTGCCGTGGCGCGCCAGGAGCGTGGTCATGCCGGCCACCCGGCCGTCGGCGACCACCTTGGCCATGTAGGCGTCGAGCGCCTTCAGCCGCTGTCCGTCGAAGCCGACGGCCTCGGGCGGCGTCGTCGCGGTGAGGTCGGTGGCTGCGGCCGGCGCGGCCTTTGCCGGCGTTTTGGCGTCGGCGAATGGAGCCTGGACCAACATCGCGGCGGTCAGAGCCGCAACGAGACTAGCGCGACGGTGCATTTGGAATCCCCCGGTTTTTATCGCCGGTACCTTAGGGAGGCGCAGACAGGCCGCAAGCACGGTTGCGTTTCCGGCTCGCAATGCGGCCACCCTTTTCTCCGGGGTCCGCCGGATGGCGCAAGGCTCCGCGCCATGCAGCCTTCGATGACGCACGCGTGACGGCGGCTTTGAGAGAGAGCGGCGATGGACAGGCGAATGAGGTCGATGGCGGCCGCATTGGCGGTGGGCTCGGGTTGGCTCGCGCTCACGCCGGGCAGTGCACAGGCGACGCCGCCGCCCAAGGCAGTCATGGACATGATCGACGCCGCCGCCGGCGATCCGGCCACGCTGAAGACCGTGGTCGAAGTCGCCAAGAAGACGAATCCGGACTCCACCGCTGAGATCGACGCCGAGGTCAAAGCCCTGGCCGACCGCTCCGAAGCCGAGCGGGTGGCGAAGCTGTCCCACCAGACCTTCTTCGAGGGCTGGTCGGGCAAGGGGCAGGCGGGCGGCTTTGTCAGCACGGGCAACAGCGACGACCGGGGCCTTACCGTGGTCCTCGGGTTCACCAAGGAGAGCCTGCACTGGCGCCAT
>DASXKT010000076.1:0-7216 GCA_036496685.1 Phenylobacterium sp. | reverse complement strand
AGCGACGCCCTTAAAGCCAAGAAGGATCTGACTTGGACCTCGGCCAACCTCGACGCCTTCCTCAGGGCGCCCGCCGAGTTCGTGCCCGGCACCCGGATGGCCAAGGCCGTGCCCGACCCCGAGACCCGGGCCAACATCATTGCCTTCATCCGTTCGCTGCCGCCCTCCCAGCCAGCAAGCTGAACCCTGCGGCGAGCGCGATAGGAAGCGGATCGCTTGCCTGTGGGGGAGCCGCCGGGCACAAGCCAACCCGGATGGACAACGCGATCTCAACGCGAGGCAAGCGCACCCGGTTGTCGCCGGACGTCCGGCGCGGCCAGATCGTCGACGCCGCCGCCTCGGTGCTCTTGGAGCAGGGCTATCTGCCTCTGCCGACCGAGCGGCTCGCCGAGCACGCCGGGGTCTCGAAGGCGCTGGTCTATGCCTATTTCCCGACGCAGTACGATCTCGCCAACGCCGTGCTCGATCGCCGCTTCGCAGCCCTGACCGCGGCGGGGATCGAAGCGGCGTCATTGGGAAAACCTCTTCGCGAGGCCGCTCTCGAGGCCGCGCGAATCTATTTCGAAGACGTCGCCGAGCATGGCCCGCAGATCCACGTCGTGCTGCGCGATCAGTTCATGCGGGGCCACCTCGACGCCCGTCTCGCCGCCATCCGCGACCGGGTCGTCCGCAATCTCGCTCGAGCCGCGCGCCAGTCGCTGCACATGACGGCCCGCGAAACGGTGGCGGCGATCAACATGATCATCACCATTCCGGAACAAGCCGGCAGCCTGGCTCACGGCGGCGAGATGGAGCGCGATCGGGCGCGCGAACTCTGCGCGCAACTCATCGCCAGCAGTGTTGACGCGCTGACGCCGCGAGGGGACTAGGCCGCGCCGCTCGCCGCTCGGGAGGAGCGCGCCGACGCCATGAGGCTGCGGTTGCCCGCGGCGACGATGGCCAGGCTTAGGCGCTCCGCCAATTCCAGGGACACCTTATGCTCGGCCAGGAGCCGTCCCGCCCGCAGGCAGAGCGCGGTCAGGATGACGGTCGCGCCATAGGCCGTGTCGTTCGCGACGCCGTAGCGGCTGTTCAGCTGTTCGGTCATCCGTCGCCGCGCCGACCCGGCTTGGGCCTGACGCTCGGCGCGCAACCCAGCACGCACCTCCGGGCTGTTGGAGAGCACCTGGATCAAGGCCCCGCGCTCGGCCACCTGGCGGAGATAGGCTAAGGTCGAGGCCGTTACCCGGCTCAGGCTGTCATCCGCTCGCTCGATCTCGGATTCCCGCACGGCATTCATGGCCTCAAGTTCGCGCCGCGCCAGCGCCAGGAGCAGGTCCGCCCGCCGGCTGAAGTGGTTGTGCGCCTGGGCCTCGCTGATCCCCACCTCGCGGGCGACCCGCTTCATGGTCGCGGCATGCAGACCCTCCTTGGCGATGATCAGCCCCACCGCCTCGATCAGCTGCTCGCTGCGCGCCAAACGCCCCATGCGAGTACGCGGTCGCCGCGAGACCGAACGATCGCTGGAGAAGGAAACGGTTTCATCAGCGAGCTCAGGCGCAGGCGGCAGCGACGGCCGACTGGCCCGCCGGACCGCCTTCGGCTTCGACCAGTAGCCGCGCCCAGGATAAGGAATCAGCAGCCGGTCGCAGACCTTGGCGAGGCCGTTGCGGGTGATGGAGAGGTCTTCCGCGATCACGGTCAACGGCTTCGACCAAACAAGATCGAAAAGCGCGCGGCGGCTCATCGAAACCGTCGGTGGCTTTTCGGCGGCTGAGGGGGCGTCCTGGAGGATGGCCATTTCACGAACGCTAGCCGCTTAGGGCGCCCCGATCCACCCTCAGCCCCTCCGTTACGCCTCGGGGTGGGGCTGGGTGTTGGCTCGCTACGGCTGTTGCCCGTCCAAGCGAATGGCTCGCGCGGCGAAATATCGGTCGAGCACGCGCGGCGTCGCAGCTGGATCAGCGAGCGCCACGTAGGTGTCGGGCCGCAGCAGGTACAAGGCATCGCGCGCCAAGCCCGCGCGCTCGTATTCATCTCGCCAGGCGAAGACATGCAGCGGGAGCGCGTGATCGTCGCACCAGCTCGAGAGTTCGGCGCCGGGTTCGCCGTAGACGTGGACTTGCCAGGTCATGGTCGAGAGAGACTCGAAGTTGTCGCGTCCGTCGACGCAAGCCCACGGCAGCCGGTCGCCGCCCTGGACGTGGCCGGCGGCGCCGGCGCTGAGAGGGCCCGTGCGGTAGTTCAGCGTGATCTGCGAGACGGTGCGGAACATGTAGTCCCGGACGGCCTCGAACCGTGTCACTTGCGGCGCCAGGGCTGGCACGATGCGCGTACGGACGATCTCGGCGACAGGCCCCTCGGCGGTGGCGATGCTGAACGCACGATCTGTCGTCGCAACCAGTCGCCGGGCGAAGCCGATCCGCTCGGCCTCATAGCTGTCGAGCAGGCTTTCCGGCGCCCGTCCGGCGATCACCGCCGCCAGCTTCCAGGCCAAATTGATGGCGTCGCCGATGCCGGTGTTCATGCCCTGACCGCCGGCGGGACTGTGGATGTGGGCGGCATCGCCGAGCAGGAACGCGCGTCCCCTGCGGAACCGGTCCGTCACCCTGTGGTGGATGTGATAGGTGGAAAACCAGTTCACGTGTTGGACCGTCACCTTGAGGCTTTCGATGGCCCGAGCGCTGACATCCTCGAACCTCAGGCTGTCAGCGTGCTGGGCCCGCTCATCGCGGACGGTTCCGATCAGCCGCGCCCGGCCCTGACCGGCCAGGGGGAAGACCGCCAGGAAGTCCGCTTCGTCCAGGTCGACATGCAGCTCGCCGTTGATCGCCGGGCCGGCCGCCTCGACGTCGGCGACGTAGAAGACCTGCCGATAGGTGCCGCCGGGGAACCCCGCCCCGATCGCCTCGCGGACCTTCGATCGGGCCCCGTCACAGCCCGCGACAAAGGCGGCCTCGCAGATCTGTTCGGCGCCGTCCGAACCCAGAAGACGGGCCGTCACAGAGGCTCCATGGTCCGTAAAATCCAGCAGCTCGGTTCGACGCTCCACGTCGACGCCCACCCGCCGCAGTCGATCGATCAGCAGCCGCTCGTGTTCGTCCTGGGGGAAGATCTGCAGGAATGAATAGGGCGTGAGCTCCGTCCCGACGCTCGCGAAGGACAGTCGCGTCGCGGGCTCGCCCTTCACCCAGAGATTGACCGCCGCGACCTTGTGCCCCTGGGCGACCACGGCCTCGGCAAGATCGAGCTGGCGATAGAGCTCCAGCGTCCTGGCCTGAACCGCCAGGGCGCGCGACGTCGAGCCGGGCTCGGCCGTCTCGTCGATGATCCGCACCCTTGCGCCGAGCTTTGTCAGCCAAAGCGCCAGGACCAGGCCCGTCGGGCCTGCGCCGACAATCAGCACATCGACGGCTTCGCGGGTCCCCATTTGGCGCTGCCTACCGTTCTTCAGATCCGAGCTGTCGGCGCCGCCGGGTGATCACGCCAGTAGCTCGCGTGCATTTCGTCCCGGCGGAGGCCGCCGATCGCCGCGGCCACGCAGGCGACGAAGGCCCCAAGCAGAAGGCCGATCGCCATGAACAGTGAGAACTGAGCCGCGATGGCCGCTTGGCGTTCAGCGGCGATCCGGACGACCGGTTCCATGCTTGCCTCTAGATTGACGATCTCGGTGGGTGACGTGAGGAGCGTTGCGCCCAGCCCCATCCCTGCCAGCGTGCTCACAGCCCAAGCCAGCAAGCCGTGGGCGGTGTCGCGGAAATGGACCTCGTGGCTGTGCACGTTGAGCCATTTGGTCCGCAATCGTCCTGCCAGGTAGCCGCCAAGCGCGCTCGAAAGGACCTGCACCGCGATCATCGACGAACCCAGCACCGGGCTAAAGCCGAGGAGGACCGGATGGCCGCTGGGCCAGGGCGAAACGATCGCCAGACCAAACCCGGCGAGCAGGGCGACGAGGACGACGGACAGGGCTAACGCCGCCACGGCGCCGGCGAGCACCGCCGCCCAGGAGACGGCCGACTGCGGTTCATCGCCCAGCAGCCGAGTTGAGGAGTCTTGGTCCATTGGGCTTCCCCACCAAGGCATCAGAAGTGATGCGTGCAGAACGCTAGCAGGAGGATGATCGGCAGCGGCACGCCGAAGAGCATGAGAAGTATCGAGCGCATGGACGGTCCCTACGCGAGTTCGAGAAAGCAGCGCTTTTCGCCGCAACAGCCAATCCCGAACGCGGCGCGGTCCCGCCTGTTCCGAACTAGGGCCAGGCTTCGCGGAAGCTGAAAAATCCGAGATCGCGCGGAACGTGTATCGGCGTCGCAACGTTCCTACGGTGGAGCTAGGGGCGTTGATTGGGGGCACGCGCGGACCCGCTTGGTCTGCTCTCCTGCATGACCCGAGTTCCACCTGATCTCAGCCAGGGCCGAATGGCCCGATCCGCGAGCGCGACATGTCCCAGGCCTTGGCTTCCCGCCCCTCTCCCACGCTCGATAACCGGCAGCTTCTCGCCGCGTTGCGGGCCTTCCGGCGCGGCGACTTCTCGGTGCGCCTGCCCAGCGACCTCACCGGTCTCGATGGCGATCTCGCCGAAGCCTTCAACGACGTGGTCGAGCTGAACGACCGCATGAGCCAGGAGTTCAGCCGGCTGGGCGAGGTCGTCGGCCGACAGGGCAAAATCAACCGGCGCGCCAAGGTGCCGGCGGCGACCGGCTCCTGGGCCGCGAGCGTCGACGCCGTAAATACCCTGATCGCCGACATGGTGCACCCGACCGCCGAGATGGCGCGCGTGATCGGCGCCGTCGCCAAGGGCGACCTCAGCCAGACCATGGACCTGGAGAACGAGGAACAGCCCCTGCGCGGCGAGTTCCTGCGCATCGGGAAGGTGGTCAACACCATGGTCGGCCAGCTGGGCTCGTTCGCATCGGAAGTCACCCGCGTGGCGCGCGAGGTCGGCACGGAAGGGAAACTCGGCGGTCAGGCGAATGTCCGCGGGGTGGCCGGCACCTGGAAGGACCTCACCGACAACGTGAACTTCATGGCCGCAAACCTCACCGGCCAGGTCCGCAACATAGCCGAGGTGACCACCGCCGTGGCGAACGGCGACCTCAGCCGCAAGATCACCGTGGACGTGAAGGGCGAGGTCCTGGAACTGAAGAACACCATCAACACCATGGTGGACCAGCTGAACTCCTTCGCCTCCGAAGTGACCCGGATGGCGCGGGAGGTCGGCACGGAAGGCAAGCTCGGTGGCCAGGCGAACGTGAAAGGCGTCGCCGGCACTTGGAAGGACCTCACCGACAACGTGAACTTCATGGCGGCCAACCTGACCGGTCAGGTCCGCAACATCGCGGAGGTCACTACAGCGGTGGCCAAGGGCGACCTCTCCAAGAAAATCACCGTCGATGTGAAGGGTGAGATCCTCGAGCTGAAGAACACCATCAACACCATGGTGGACCAGCTGAACGCCTTCGCCTCGGAAGTGACGCGCGTGGCGCGCGAGGTCGGCACCGAAGGCAAGCTGGGCGGCCAGGCGCGCGTGGAAGGCGTTGGGGGAACCTGGAAGGACCTGACCGACAACGTCAACCTGATGGCCGACAACCTCACCGGCCAGGTCCGCAACATCGCTGAGGTCACCACCGCGGTGGCCAAGGGCGATCTGTCCAAGAAAATCACCGTCGACGTGCGCGGCGAGGTGCTGGAGCTGAAGAACACCATCAACACCATGGTGGACCAGCTGAACGCCTTCGCCTCGGAAGTGACCCGGGTGGCCAAGGAGGTGGGCACGGACGGCAAGCTGGGCGGCCAGGCCAAGGTGGAGGGCGTCACTGGCGCGTGGAAGGACCTCACCGACAACGTCAACCTGATGGCCGACAACCTCACCGGCCAGGTCCGCAACATCGCCGAGGTGACCACCGCGGTGGCCAACGGCGACCTCTCAAAGAAAATCACCGTCGACGTGAAGGGGGAGATCCTCGAGCTGAAGTCGACGATCAACGTGATGGTCGATCAGCTGAACTCCTTCGCTTCGGAAGTCTCGCGGGTGGCCCGCGAGGTGGGCACCGACGGCAAGCTGGGCGGCCAGGCCAACGTCAAGGGCGTCGGCGGCGCCTGGAAGGATTTGACCGAGAACGTGAACTTCATGGCCGACAACCTCACCGGCCAGGTCCGCAACATCGCCGAGGTGACCACCGCGGTGGCCAACGGCGACCTCTCGAAGAAAATCACCGTCGACGTGAAGGGCGAGATCCTCGAGCTGAAGTCGACCATCAACACCAGGGTCGATCAGTTGAACGCCTTCGCCTCGGAAGTGACGCGGGTGGCCAAGGAAGTGGGCACCGAGGGCAAGCTCGGCGGCCAGGCCAAGGTTGAAGGGGTCACCGGCACCTGGAAGGACCTCACCGACAACGTCAACCTGATGGCCGAGAACCTCACCGGCCAGGTCCGCAACATCGCCGAGGTGACCACCGCGGTGGCCAACGGCGACCTCTCCAAGAAGATCACCGTCGACGTGAAGGGTGAGATCCTGGAGCTCAAGTCGACCATCAACACCATGGTCGATCAGCTGAACGCCTTTGCGTCGGAAGTGACCCGCGTGGCCCGCGAGGTCGGCACCGAAGGCAAGCTGGGCGGTCAGGCGAACGTCCGCGGGGTGGCCGGCACCTGGAAGGACCTGACCGACAACGTGAACTTCATGGCCGGGAATCTGACCGGCCAGGTCCGCAACATCGCCGAGGTGACCACCGCGGTGGCGCGCGGCGATCTCTCGAAGAAAATCACCGTCGACGTGAAGGGCGAAATCCTGGAGTTGAAGAACACCATCAACACCATGGTGGACCAGCTCAACGCGTTCGCCTCCGAGGTAACCCGCGTGGCCCGCGAGGTCGGTACCGAGGGTAAGCTCGGCGGCCAGGCGGAGGTAAAGGGCGTCGCCGGTACATGGAAGGATTTGACGGAGAGCGTCAACGACATGGCGGGCAACCTGACCAACCAGGTGCGAAACATCGCCGAAGTGACGACGGCTGTGGCGAAGGGCGATTTGTCGCGCAAGATCACGGTGGATGCGCGCGGCGAAATTCTGGAGTTGAAGAACACCATCAACACGATGGTGGATCAGCTCAGCTCGTTCGCATCGGAAGTGACGCGCGTGGCGCGCGAGGTCGGCACGGAAGGCAAGCTGGGCGGTCAGGCGGAAGTGAAGGGCGTCGCCGGAACGTGGAAGGATTTGACCGAGAGCGCGAACTGGATG
>DASXKT010000075.1:0-4143 GCA_036496685.1 Phenylobacterium sp. | reverse complement strand
GGCCAACCTCGGTGGTGATGTAGGTGTCGTGGCCGCGGGTCAGCGCATAGAGCCGCTGGATGGCGTGCTGCGGCTTGATCAGCTTGCTGTCCGGGCTGTAGCGGAAGCTGTCCACCGCGCGCCAGGCGTCGATCTGCTGCCACCACTCGGCCATGGCGGCTTTGTTGGTGGCGAGGTTCTTCTGCTTCCAGACGGCGATCAGGTCGGCGAGCACGCTGCCCGCGTCGCCGACGATCCCGACGTCGGCGCGGACGTTCTTGCCGATCGAGGACGCATCGATGTCGATATGGATTTTGCGCGAGCCGGGCGCGAAGGCGTCGAGGCGGCCGGTCACCCGGTCGTCGAACCGCGCGCCGATCGCGACCATCACGTCGCAGTCGTGCATGGCGTTGTTGGCCTCGAACGAACCGTGCATGCCCAGCATGCCCAGCCACTGCGGGCTGGAGGCCGGGAAGGCGCCCAGGCCCATCAGGGTGGAGGTCACGGGCGCGCCGGTCAGGGCGGCGAACTCACGCAGCAGCTTGGCGGCCTCGGGGCCGGCGTTGATCACGCCGCCGCCGGTGTAAAGGATCGGCCGGCGGGCCTTGGCGATCATCGCCGCAGCCTCGGCGATGCGGCCGGGGTCGCCCTTGGTCCGCGGCGCGTAGTTGTGGACGTGCTTCACCGCAGCGGGTCCCAGGTAGGCGCCCTTGGCGAACTGCACGTCCTTCGGGATGTCGATGACCACCGGGCCGGGCCGGCCGGAGGTGGCGATGTGGAAGGCCTCGTGCAGGATCCGTGGCAGATCGGCGACATCCTTCACCAGGTAGTTGTGCTTGGTGCAGGGCCGGGTGATGCCGATGGTGTCGCATTCCTGGAAGGCGTCGGTGCCGATCAGGTGGGTGGCGACCTGCCCGGTGATGACGATCAGCGGGATCGAGTCCATCAAGGCGTCGACGATGCCCGTGACCGCGTTGGTTGCGCCGGGCCCGGAGGTGACCAGGACCACGCCCGGCTTGCCGGTGGAGCGCGCATAGCCCTCCGCAGCGTGGGTCGCGCCCTGCTCGTGGCGCACCAGGACGTGCTTCAGGCGCGGCTCTGCGAAGAGCGCGTCGTAGATCGGCAGCACCGCGCCGCCCGGATAACCGAAGAGCACGTCCACACCCTGGTCGATAAGCGCGCGCACGACCATCTCGGCGCCCGAGAGCGTGACGGCGTCGGCTTCGCCAGGTTGCGCTTGGATGGTCTGGTGGGCGGTCATGAGATCGGCTCGGGTTGAGGCAATAAAAAAGGCCCGCGGGGGGCCTGGTGCAAGCGACCGTTGACGGGCTGACGCAATGTCAGTCCGCGGCGGGTCGCCTTACGAGTACGAGGATGGTGCGCACGAGAATTCCCTGGAACGATTGGATCAGGCGTTTCGCATGCTGCGCCTAGGGCGTCAAGGTGGGGTTGAGCGCAAGAAACTGCCTCCACTGCGCCTCAGGTTCGATTTCGTGCAGCCGTGGCCAATCGGCCATCTGGCCGCGCATCCAGGTGGTCTGTCGCTTGGCGTAGTTGCGGGTCTGCTGCTGGGCGGCGGCCAGCGCGACGGGGAGGGTGGTTTCGCCTCGCAGGTGGGCGGCGAGCTCGCGGACGCCGACCGCCTTCATCGCGGGCAACGCCGGGTCGAGGTCGCGGGCGACGAGCGCATGGACTTCGTCCAGGGCGCCGGCCTCGATCATGGCGACCAGGCGCGCATCGCAGCGGGCGTAGAGCGCCTCGCGCGCGGGCTCGAGCGCCACGGCGGTCCAGGCTCCGGGCGGCAGGGCTGAGCCGTCGGCCGATTGCCAGTCGCTCAGGGACCTGTCTGTGGCGGCGAAGACCTCCCAGGCCCGAACCAACCGCTGGCGATCGCCGGGCGCGATGCGGGCGTTTGCGACGGGATCGGCGCCGCCTAGCCGGATGCGGAAAGCGTCTTCGCCCATCCGGTCGTAGTCGGCCTCGGACGCTGCGCGAGCCTCGGGGGGGATCGCCGGGATATCGGCCAGGCCCCGGGTGAGCGCGCGGAAATAGAGGCCCGTGCCGCCAACGACGATCGCTGGGCGGCCTCGCGTGGCCACCTGTTCGAGGATCTCGGTGGCGGCCCGCAGCCAGCGGCCGACCGACCAGCCGTCGGCCGCATCGACGGTACCGAACATGTGATGCGGCGCCTGGGCCTCCTCCTCCGGCGGGGGCCGGGCGCTGAGGACGCGCAGGTCACGATAGAGCTGCATGGAGTCGGCGTTGAGGATCTCGCCGCCCGTTGCGCGCGCCAGGCGCAGCGCCAGCGCCGACTTGCCGCTTGCCGTGGGTCCGGCGATCAGCCAGATGCGTTGGTCCATGGAGCTTGTCCTTACCCTCGTCGCGCCGCCCAATGCAGGGGCTTTCTCGATCAACCTGCGCGAGGTGTTCGCCAGCGCGGGCGCGCGCGGCACGTCGTCCCGGAAGTTGGAAGCCGGCGAGAGAGCCGTCACCGACGTCTTCCTGGAGGCCGACGACCTCGTCGCGGTCCGCACGGCCCTGGTGGCGCCAATGGCCGACCAGAAGCTCGACTGGTGCGTCCAGCCGGTCGCGGGACGGCGCAAGAAGCTGCTGATCGCCGACATGGATTCCACGATCATCAACGTCGAGTGCCTGGACGAGCTGGCGGATTTCGCGGGGCTGAAGGCGGAAATCTCGGCGATCACCGAGCGGGCCATGCGCGGGGAGCTGGCCTTCGAAGGGGCGTTGCGCGAGAGGGTGGCCATGCTGAAGGGCTTGCCGGTGACGACCCTGCAGCGGACCTACGATGAACGCGTACGGCTCAATCCAGGCGCCCGGACTCTGGTCAGGACCATGCGGACGAACGGCGCGCGGTGCGTGCTGGTCTCCGGCGGCTTCTCGTTCTTCACCAGCCGTGTGGCGCAGGCGGCGTTGTTCCATTCCCATCGTGGCAACACCCTGATCGAGGAGGCCGGCGTGCTGACCGGCGCGGTCGGCGAGCCGATCCTTGGGCGCGAGGCCAAGCTCGCAGCCCTGAACGAAGAGGCGCTCGCACACCAGGTCCCGCTCTCCGAAGCCCTAGCGGTCGGCGATGGGGCCAATGACTTGGCGATGATCGAAGCCGCGGGTTTGGGCGTCGCCTATCGCGCCAAGCCGGTGGTGGCGGCCCAGGCCGACGCCCGCGTGGAGCATACCGACCTCACGACGCTCCTCTACTTCCAGGGCTACGCCGAGACCGACTTCGTTACAGACTGAAGCCGCCGTTGATTTGCGCGGGTGCTCGACTCCGCCTAGTCGGCGCCATGCACCTTCCCCGCCCGGTAAAAGCCGTCGTCTTCGACATGGACGGCCTCTTGTTCGATAGCGAGAGCGTCTATCGCGACGCCATGATGGAAACCGCCCGCGAGGCCGGTTTTGAGATGCCGAGCGAGCTCTTCCTGAAGCTGGTCGGGATGCCCTGGGCGGGCAACATCAGCCTCCTGCTCAACCACTACGGCGCGGATTTCGACCACGAGGCGTTCCGCAGGGAATCGACCCGGCGGTTCCACATCGTCGCCGACGCCGAGATCTGTTTGAAGGCCGGTGTGGTGGAGATCCTCGACTTCTTGGACGCCGTCCACATGCCGCGCGCGGTGGCCACGTCTTCGATGCACAAGACCGTCCAGCATCACCTGGGCCAGCACGGACTGCTCGAGCGTTTCGACGCGCTGGTGGCGCAGGGCGACTACGCCAAGGGCAAGCCGGCGCCGGACCCGTTCCTGGCGGCGGCCGCGCGCCTTGGCGTGGCCGCTGAAGACTGCCTGGCGCTAGAGGACAGTCACAACGGCGTCCGCGCGGCCCACGCCGCCGGCATGATGACCATCATGGTGCCGGACCTGCTCGACGCCTCCGAGGAGATGCAGAGCCTCTGCGTGCGCATCGCCCACGACCTGCACGAGGTGCGTGAGCTACTCGCGGCGCAGCGGGGCTAGCTAGCGTCGGCCGCCCGGGCCCTGTTCAAAGTATTTGAAGAAGGCGCTGTCGGGGGAAAGCACCAGCGTCGTGTCGCCCTGGCCGAGGCCCGCCTCGTAGGCCTGCATCGAGCGATAGAACGAGGCAAACGCGGGATCCTTGCCGAACGCCTGGGCGAAGATGCGGGTGCGCTGGGAGTCGCCCTCGCCCCTG
>DASXKT010000074.1:0-8140 GCA_036496685.1 Phenylobacterium sp. | reverse complement strand
CCCGCTGGCACAGGACCTGCAAAGCTCTGCTGATTCTTCGGGTCGACGTCCCATTCCGGGAGCCCGAGGCGATGGGTTCAGATCCTGCGAGGCCGTTCGATGCGCACCAAGCTTCTCCTGACCGCCAGCGCCGCCTTGGCGGCTGTGGCTCTCGCCTCCTCCGCTCAGGCGGCGACCAACCTCGTCGTGAACGGCGATTTCGCCGCCGGGCCGAGCGGCTTCACGAGCGATTACAGCTACTCCCCCGGCAATGGCATGCCCCCCGCCGTCTATGATGTCGGCACGAACCCGAACGCCATCCATCCGTCGTGGGCCAGCTTCGGCGACCACACCACGGGCACGGGGAACATGCTGATCGTGAACGGCTCTGAGACGCCCGGCGCCGTGGTCTGGGGTGAGAACGGCATCACCGTCGAAGCCAACACCACCTACTACTTCTCGACCTGGATCGCCTCGACCTACCCGACCTCTCCGGCCGAGCTCGACTTCAGCATCAACGGCGTCGCCATCGGCCCGACCTTCACCGCCAGCACGACCACCGGCGATTGGCAGCTCTTCCAGGCAAGCTGGAATTCCGGCGCCAGCACCACGGCGAACATCGCGCTGGTCAATCAGAACCTGGCCTTCAACGGCAACGACTTCGCGCTCGACGACATCGGCCTGTCGACCACGCCGGCCGGCGTTCCGGAGCCCACGAGCTGGGCCCTGATGCTCGCAGGCTTCACCGGCCTGGGCGCGATGCTGCGCCGCCGTCGTGCCGCCCTTGCCCTGGCCTGAATCCAACGCAATCGAGATACGCAAGGGCCGTCCCGCAAGGGCGGCCCTTTTGCTATCAGGCCAGGGCGTCGATCTCGGCGAAGGACAGGCCCTTGGTCTCGCGGGCGCGGTAGGCAGAGAAGGCGCTGATCGCTCCGGCGATCGCCAGGTAGATGGCGATCGGGACCGCTGACTTGGTGGCCTTGAAGAGCGCGAGCGCGATGATCGGAGCGAGCGAGCCGGCGAAGATCGAGGTCGCCTGATACGCCAGCGAGGCGCCGGAGTAGCGCATTCGCGTTGGGAACAGCTCGGCGATGAAGGCCGCCTGTGGACCATACATGGCGCCATGCAGGACGAGGCCCACGATCACCGCGGTAAGCACCGCCGGCGTCAGGCCCGTGTCGAGCATGCGGAAAAAGGCGAAGCCCCAGATCCCCATGCCGGCGGCGCCGATGAAGTAGACCGGCCGGCGCCCCACCTTGTCGGAGAGCCAGGCGAAAAGCGGGATCGCCGCGCACTCGACCGCCGCGCCGGCCAGCATGGCGTTGAGCGCCAGACTGCGGCTCAGCCCGACGACCTCGGTCATGTAGGTGATCGAGAAGGTGGTGATCAGGTAGAAGGAGATGTTCTCGGCGACCCTTAGGCCAGCGCCGATCAAGAGGCCGCCCGGCCGCTCGCGCAGGGCATCCAGCACCGGCGCCTTGGGCGGCGCGCCCGCATCGTCCAGCGCCCGCTGGAAGATCGGGCTCTCGACCAGGGTCACGCGGACCCAGTAGCCGATCAGCACCAGGACGGCGGAGAGCAGGAACGGCACGCGCCAGCCCCAGGCCAGGAAGTCCTCATTCGACTGCACGGCGGACATCACCGCGAGCACCCCGGCCGCCAGGAGATTGCCCGCCGGCACGCCGGCCTGCGGCCACCCGGCCCAGAACCCGCGGCGGCGCGCGTCGCCGTACTCGGTGACCATCAGCACGGCCCCGCCCCATTCGCCGCCGACTGCGAAACCCTGCACCAGCCGCAGCAGCACGAGCGCCATCGGCGCAAGCAGGCCCACCTGGGCGAAAGTCGGCAGGAGTCCGATGAGCACCGTCGAGCCCCCCATCAGCATCAAGCTCATCATCAGGAGCTGCTTGCGGCCGATCCGGTCGCCGAAGTGGCCGAACACCAGTCCGCCCAGCGGCCGCGCCACAAATCCCAGGGCGTAGGTCGCGAAGGCCAGCATGGTCCCGGTCAACGGGTCGGCCTTGGGGAAGAACAGCTTGTTGAACACCAATGCCGCGGCGGTGCCGTAGAGGAAGAAGTCGTACCACTCGATGGTGGTGCCGATCATGCTGGCGAGCACGACCTTGCGCATGGTGGACGGCGACGCAGGCGCGGCGGCGGTCGTGGCGGTCAAGCAGAACCCTCCCGATACGGCCCGTTCTAGCGTCGGGTCCGTGGGAGCAGATGAGCCTGAACGGCCCAAGCTTACAAGCCGGCGCTCAGCCGCGGCGTGACCCACGCCACTTGTCAGCCAGCTCAGGTGATGGTTGCGTCTTGCTCAATCACTCTCAGAACGTGCGGAGGAAGTCCCATGCCCATCACCGGCGCCGGCTGGGAACTGCACGTGCAGCGCCTCGGCCTTCAATCGGCGGCAGGCAAGACGCGAACCTACGGGCGCTATCAGGTCTATCGTAACGGCGCGCCGATCGACGGCCTCAGCGGCGCCATGTGCGAGAGCCCGGGACCAGGCGCCAACGCGCCGGCGGGCAACGGCAAGCGGCTGCAGTCCGGGACCTATCCGCTGTGGACCCAGTTCGGCCGCTACCGGAGCATCGGCTACTCAACCTCCATGGACGAGGCGGCGGCGCTTGCGCAGATGCCCGGCGTGCTGCTCGCCGCGACCGGCCGGCGCGTCGGCATCCTGATCCATCCCAGCCATCCGCCAACCCTGTTCCTCTCGAGCGTGGGCTGCCTTAACCCCACCAACCCGTTGGGCCCAAGGGAGGTCATGAACTTCTGGGACTCGCGAACGCGTGTCATCGCCATCCTCGAGGATCTGCGCGCCTTTGCCCCCCAGTCGTTCCATCGCGAAACCATGACGCCCATCCCCGGCGCCTCGGTGGTGATCGACGGCGAGCCGATGAACGCCCTCTCCGACCTGCTGCTGGAAGCCGCGCCGGACCTGACGGCGACGCCGCCCGCCCTGCCGATTTCCCGATCCGAAGCCAAGCGGTGCGCCCAGTGGATCATGGACAATTTCGGCGACGAGGTGCGGCAGGCGGCCCTGGGCAGGGCCTATGGCCCGAAACACCTGGCCGCCATCGTCTGCCAGGAGACGGCCTACAAATGGCTGAAGTGGACGGCGGAGCTCACCGCGGCGGACATCGTCGCGCGGTGCGTGTTCGACGCCAGCGGCGACTTCCCCGGCGCCGACCGCTCGGCGTTCCCGGTGAACACGGCGGCGTTCCGCAGCCGCTATGGCTCGGCGTTCACCGACATGCTGATCGAGGAGGCCAACAAGACCCGCCGCATCCAGGGCTGGGGCGACAAGCCTTGGGTCTACAAGGGGTACGGCATATTCCAGTACGACCTGCAGGCGGTGGCGACCGACCGCGACTTCTTCAAGAACCGGCGGTGGTACGACTTCGGGGTCTGCCTGGAGCGCTGCTGCGCCGAACTGGATCGCAAGCTGGCGGCCACGGGCGGCGACCTCTGGCGAGCCATCAAGGCCTATAACGGATCGGGCGCCGCGGCCACGCAGTATGCCGCCAACGTCAGGGCCTTCACCGACTTTTGCGCCGAGGTGATCCCGGACTGATCGCTCAGGCGAAGTCCCTGGCAAGCTCAGCCCGGGTCGCCGGCGTTAGGCCGGCGAGGTGGCTGTAGGCCTCATGGCTGCAGCCCGCCAGGACCTGCGTCGCGGGATCGCGGAAGTGGGCGATCTGGTCGGACGTCAGAGGAAAACGTAGGAAGTGCACGGAGGAGGTCTTGCCGTCCTCCCGCGTGCGCTCGACATCGCCTTCTGGCGCGCCCGCGGCGCGTTCGGCTCCAACCTGGATGAAGAAGCAGTCCTCGACACCGCCGAGCCGCGCCAGCGTCGCCTCGCGGCGGACCGGGTCGTCGATCTCGAACATCACCGTGGCCACCAGTTCGCCGCCCTGGGGGATCAGTGGGTTGTAGGCGGCAAGCTCGTCGGGAACCTGCTGGGCGCCGCCCTTTTCGGTGAGCAGCATCTCCTGCACCTGGAAGAGCATGGTCTCGTAGCACTCGAAAAGGACGGTGCAGACCGGGCCGAGCTCGATGCGGCGCAGGCGCTTCACCGGCAGCAAGGCCTGGCGGCGCTCCCGACGCTCGCGGGCGTAGTCGCTGTCGGGGACAAGGTCGGCGGGGGTGATCTGGCGCAGGTCGGCAGGCATGCGAACGGCTCCTTCAGAACGCCCCGTAGGCGCGGGCGAAGATCTCGATAGGGTGGGCTTGGCGGGGCGCGGCGTGGCCGTCCGCGGTCGTCTCAGAGGTAAGCAACTGGCCAAGGTGCTTGCACGCGAGCGGGCAGTCCGAGCACAGGGTGTCGGTGGCCTTGGCGGCGACCTGGCGCGCCGTGGGGCGGCCCACCTTGCGAGCGACCGGAGCGGTCTGCTTCATCACCCCGAACGTGCCGCCGTGCCCGGAGCAGCGCTCGACCAGCTCGACGCGGGTGTCGGGGATCAGCCGCAGCATCTCGGCGGATTTGGCGCCCATGTTCTGGGCCCGGGCGTGACAGGCATGGTGCAGGGTGATCCCGCCCTCGACCGGCGCGAGTCCTGCAGCGAGGCCGAAGCTCTTCTGCAGGTCGACGACGTATTCGCAGATGTCCTTGGTCGCTGCGGAAAGCGCGGCCACGGCCTTGTTCTCGGGCTCGATCAGCGGCCATTCGAACTTCATCATCAGGCCGCACGAGGCCGTCAGCGCCACGACGTCGTACCCGTCCGCGATCAGGGGCGCGAAGACCTGAGCGACCCGCCCCGCGCGGCCGGCGACGTCGGCGAGATCGCCGGCCTCGAGCTGGGGCATGCCACAGCATTCCGGATAGACCAGCTTCACCTCGACGCCTTGCAGCGCCAGCACGCGAGCGGCGGCCACGGCAGTGTCCGGCTCGTTGTAGTCGACGAAGCAGGTCGCATAGAGCGCGACCTTCCGCTGCCCGAAGGCCGGACCGGCCGGGTTGGGAGCCAGCGGGTTCTTCAGCCGATCGGTGGCGGTGCGGGCGTAGTAGCGGGGAAGCTCCGCCTCGGTGTCGATCTGGGCGATCGCTTCCAGCAGCTTGCGGAGCGGCGTGTTCTTCCGTGCACTGATCGTATTGACGAGGCCCGCGACCGATTTGGCGAGCTTGCCGTTGCGGTCGGTCTTGCCCAGCTGCTCGCGGACGAAATGCCGTTCCCCTGCCCGATGCTTGGCCGCCCGATAGCGGACGATCAGGTGGGGAATGTCGACGTCGAAGGGGTGTGGCGGGACATAGGGGCACTTCGTGAGGAAGCACATGTCACAAAGCGTGCAGGCTTCATCGACCTTGGCGTAGTCCGATTTCGGCACGCTATCGAGCTCGCCCGTCGGGCTTTCGTCGATCGCGTCGAACAGCCTCGGGAAGCTGTCGCAGAGATTGAAGCAGCGGCGGCAGGTGTGACAGACGTCGAACTGCCGCTCCATCTCGGCCTCGACCTTGGCGAGGTCGTAGTAGTCATCGTCGCGCCAGGCGATCGGATGCCGAAACGGCGCATCGAGACTGCCCTCGCGCGCGGCGTTGGCCGCCGACTTGATCTCATCGCTCACAGGTCTCCCCCCTCTCTGCGCCAAAGACCGTCATCCCGGTTTCGCGAGGCGAAGACCGGAACCCATGGATTCCGCCTTTTCCGGATAGGTCCGTGCGCATGGGTCCCGGACAGCCGCTGGCGCGGCTTCCGGGATGACGCCCGGGATTAGTCGAGGGTATCCAGCGCGCGCTGGAAGCGACCGGCGTGGGACTTCTCGGCCTTAGCGAGCGTCTCGAACCAGTCGGCGATCTCGTCGAAGCCCTCGTCGCGGGCGGTGCGAGCCATGCCGGGGTACATGTCGGTGTACTCGTGCGTCTCGCCTGCGATGGCGGCCTTCAGGTTGAGCGAGGTGCCCCCGATAGGCAGGCCGGTGGCCGGGTCGCCGACAGATTCCATGAATTCGAGGTGGCCGTGCGCGTGGCCGGTCTCACCCTCCGCCGTCGAGCGGAACACGGCGGCGACGTCATTGTAGCCTTCGACGTCGGCCTTCTGGGCGAAGTAGAGGTAGCGCCGGTTCGCCTGGCTCTCGCCTGCGAACGCTGCCTTGAGGTTGTCGAGGGTCTTGCTGCTGGCGAGGCTCATGCGTTCTCCCTGATCTGGCGGCCGCCAGCTGACGGCGGGCGCTACGCTCCAATGCCGCACTATGGGGCTCAGGGACAATAGACCTTAGCTGTAGAATCCGTGGCGGCCGCCTCGGCGCACAGCCCGGAGGCAGGACAAAGGGGCGGCATTCAGGCGAATGCCGCCCTCTGACCCCACGCCAGGTCGTAGCGGTCGGCGTTCATGACCTTGGTCCAGGCGGCCACGAAGTCCTTCACGAATTTCTCCTGCGCGTCTGACGAAGCGTAGACTTCGGCCAGCGCGCGCAGTTCAGACTGCGAGCCGAAGATCAGATCGACGCGAGAAGCGGTCCATCTGCGCTCCTTGGTCTTGCGGTCGCGGCCCTCGAACAGGTTGTCGGAGTCGGTGGCCTGCCACTCGGTGGCCATGTCGAGCAGGTTGACGAAGAAGTCATTGGTCAGCTTGCCGGGCCTTGCGGTGAAGACACCGTCCGTCGAGCCGGAGGCGTTGGCGCCCAGCACCCGCAGGCCGCCGACCAGGACCGTCATCTCCGGCGCGCTCAGCCGCAAGAGTTGGGCGCGGTCGACCAGGGCTTCTTCCGGCGCCATGAACTGTTCGCCGGCTCGATAGTTGCGGAAGCCGTCGGAGCTCGGTTCGAGCGGCGCGAAGGAATCCGCATCGGTCTGATCCTGGGAAGCGTCCATGCGGCCGGGCTTGAACGGCGCCTCGATATCTGTCCCGGCGTCCTTGGCCGCCTTTTCGATCGCCGCCGAGCCGCCCAGGACGATGAGGTCGGCCAACGACACCTTCTTGCCGCCCGAGGACGAGGAATTGAACCGGGTTTGGATCGCCCCGAGCTTTTCCAGCACCTTGGCCAGTTCGGGCGGATTGTTGACCGCCCAGTCCTTTTGCGGCGCGAGGCGGATGCGAGCGCCGTTGGCGCCGCCCCGCTTGTCGGACCCGCGGAAGGTCGATGCAGACGCCCAGGCGGCCCCGACAAGCTGGGAGACCGTCAGGCCGGACGCGAGGATTTCGGCCTTGAGGGCGACGATGTCCTTGGCGTCGACCAGGGGATGGTCCACGGCGGGGATCGGATCCTGCCAGATCAAGCGTTCCTTAGGGACGAGCGGGCCGAGATAACGCTGGATCGGGCCCATGTCGCGGTGGGTGAGTTTGAACCAGGCGCGGGCAAAGGCGTCGGCGAACTGATCCGGATGCTCGTAGATGCGCCGCGAGATCTTCTCGTACGCAGGATCGAACCTGAGCGCGAGGTCGGTGGTGAGCATCGTGGGCACACGCATCTTGCCGCTGCCGTGCGCGTCCGGAATGGTCGCCGCAGCGCCCTTGGCTTGCCACTGCTGAGCACCGGCCGGGCTCTTGGTCAGCTCCCATTCGTTCTTGAAGAGGTTGTCGAAGAAGTGGTTGCTCCACTGGGTCGGCGTCTGGGTCCAGGTGACCTCCGGGCCGCCAGTGATGGCATCCGCACCGACGCCGGTCCCATGCTTGCTCCGCCAGCCGAGGCCCTGGTCCTCGATCACCGCCCCCTCTGGTTCGGGGCCGACGAAGGAGGGGTCGCCGGCGCCGTGGGTCTTGCCGAAGGTGTGGCCGCCGGCAATCAGCGCGACCGTTTCCTCGTCATCCATGGCCATGCGCGCGAAGGTCTCGCGGATGTCGTGCGCAGCGGCCACGGGGTCTGGATTGCCGTTGGGCCCTTCGGGATTGACGTAGATCAGCCCCATCTGCACGGCGCCGAGGGTATTGTGTAGCTGGCGTTCGCCGCTGTAGCGCTCGTCGCCGAGCCAGCTGCCTTCGGGGCCCCAGTACAGTTCCTCGGGCTCCCAGGTGTCGGGCCGGCCGCCGGCGAACCCGAAGGTTTTGAAACCCATGGACTCCAAGGCGACGTTGCCCACCAGGACGTAGAGATCGGCCCACGAGATCTTACGGCCGTATTTCTGCTTGATCGGCCACAAGAGGCGGCGGGCTTTGTCGAGGTTGGCGTTATCCGGCCAGCTATTGAGCGGGGCCAAGCGTTGCTGGCCGCCGCCCGCGCCACC
>DASXKT010000073.1:0-7800 GCA_036496685.1 Phenylobacterium sp. | reverse complement strand
CCTATCTGCGGACGGTGATGACTGGGGTTCCGCGGGAGCAGTTCCGAGTGCTGTTCCTCGATAAGAAGAACCAGCTCATCGCCGACGAGGTGATGGGGCGTGGCACCGTCGACCACGCCCCGGTCTATCCGCGCGAGGTCGTTCGTCGGGCGCTCGAGCTCAACGCGTCGGCCCTGGTGCTGGCCCACAACCATCCCAGCGGCGACCCGACCCCGTCGACCGCCGACGTCGACATGACCCGCCAGATCGTGGAGGCCGCCCGGACGCTCAGCATCGCGGTGCACGACCATATCGTGGTGGGCGGGGCGGAGACGGCGAGCCTCAGGGCCCTGGGTTTGATGTCATGAGCCTCGCCTCGATCGTGCGCGTCATGGGCGGCGACCTCTATGCTGGCGGCCGCCGCGCAAATATCCCGGCGCCGGGCCACAGCCACGCCAATCGCTCCGTCTCCTTGCTGCTGGATCGCGACCGGGTGGTGATCCACACCTTCAACGGCTGCGACTGGCGCGAAGTCCTGGCGGCCTTGCAGGAGCGTGGGCTGGTCGACGCCGATGGGCGGCTGGCCGGCCCGGGCCTAGGTCCGGCCTCCAGAGAGGAGCTGGGGCGCTTCGCCCGGGTTGCGCGGGCGCAGGCGATCTGGGCCGAGGGCCGCCCGGTGGGCGGGTCGCTGTCGGAACGGCATGCGCGGCTTCGCACCATATCGCGTCCGTTGCCCGCCGCGCTTCGCCATCACGCGGCCCTCGCGCTGGCGGCCTATCGAGGGCAGGGGGCGGCGCGCCCGGCGATGCTTGCCGCCATCCACGACGCCGAAGGCGAGTTGTGCGGGGTGGAGGCGACCTATCTGGCCGTCGACGGAACCCGCGCGCGGATGGCCCTGCCGCGCAAAACGCTCGGGCGGGCGACGAGCGGCTGCGCCGTCCGACTGGATCCAGCTGCGGCCCACATGCTGGTCGCCGAGGGAGTGTTCACCGCGCTCTCGGCCAGCGAGCGCTTCGACCTGCCGGCCTGGGCCCTGCTGTCGGTGGGCAACCTGCGAGCCTGGAGCCCACCGCTTGGCGTCCGGCGGGTGACGATCGCAGCCGACGCCGGCGCGGTGGGCGAGGCAGGCGCGGCGGTGCTCTCCGGGCGGCTCCAACGCCTGGGGCTCGTGGTGACGGTGACGGCCCCGCCAGCTCCCTCTCTGGACTGGAACGACGCCGCGAAGGCGGAGGCGGAGGTGCGGAGGAAGGGACGAGATCGGGGAGGCTGAGCGGTCGGCTGGTCCGCTCCGGCCGCCCACGGGCGTGAGTTTGAACTGCCTGGTCGAGTCTCCATCGCGACCCGCGGATCTGGACGCGCACCCCTCCGGCCTGGGTGGCCGAAGGGGTCTTCTTCGCGACTGGCAGGAGACTGGCCTGGCGTTCGTTACCAGTGGGCCACGGACGCTTGGGTCTCGGGTCAGATCATCTGGGCCTGGAAATTGCCCGCAAGGGCAAGCGCCACGAAGGGAATGGCTGCAAGAAGCAGGTTCGCGACGGACATAACTCGATTGAAGATAACTATTCTCCGATTTGTGGTTCGCGGCGCGATGCCGCGACAGGCCGGAGATTGCGCGGTGGCCGTCAGCCGATGCGTCCCGAAACCGTCAATCCATCGTCAAAAATGCGAGGGTCGCGCCCTGTGGCTTCGGTTCGCTCGGGCGCGCACGGGCTGAAGGTCTCGCTTCGGGAGTGGGGGCGAAGTTCCTCCAGACCCATAGCCGGCGGGAATAGCGGCGCTCCAATAGCCGTAATTCAAAGATCGACGTGATCTCGACATTGTGGCGATGCGGCCGAGGGCCGTGAGCTAGGGTGGGAGCGGCACAGAGCCGGTCGCCGGCCCGGCTTGAGCGCAGCGCTCGTCGGCGCTGGGGGACGACATCAGGTTCGGAGCGCCAGTATGCAATTGGTCACGGGTGGGCCCCATCTCAGGCAAAGCAGCGAAGGCCTCCGTGAACGCGTGCGGTCGAATATCCTGAGCTGCAACTGGTCTTCGAGCCGCGCGACACTCGTGGAAAGCGTCGGCTGAGAGACGCCGAGCGCCTCGGCCGCCTTTGAGAAGCTGCCGTATTTCCGAATGGCGACCACCTGGAGAAGGCTTCGGATGTCCATTCGGTCACTCCCAGCGGCGGGCCATTCATCGCGGATATACCCCCGCCCCAGACTGTGATCATTCCCGCCGGCGCCGCGCCATGGGAATCTCTCATCGTCAGCGCCCCCAGACGCTGAGGACGCCGCAACCTACCAGGCGGCTCACGCGATGCCGGCGCCGAGGCCGTCCTCCCCGGCGTCGAGGTCGGACCGAGGCGCGCCCCCCGCCCTTGAAAGCCAGCCTGCCTCGGCGCCGGCAAATCGCGCGGCATGGAACGCGCTGACCTCTTCAGAGCGCCAATCCTAAGGGCGTAGGGGAGGGGCATGGGCACCGCCCGGCGGGCCTTGGGCGCACTCCTGGAACCCGCCAGCTCCCGAGCCGGCGTCGAGCGTCGAGCGGCTTTACTTCTGCGCCAAGGTGGACCGAAATCCGCAGCCTTGGACGCGGAGGATGATCCGGCCATGACTGCTGCCGCCGGCGACCCAGCCTCTCTGGCGCCCGACCTCTACGACTACGACTTCGAGAACGACCCGGCGGCGACGCTTGCGCGCCTACGCCGCGAGGACCCGGTCCACTGGTCGCGCCATGGCTTCTGGTACCTGACCCGCTACGACGACTGCGCCATGGTGCTGAAGGACCCGGCGCGGTTCTCAAGCGCCGCGGCCGGGTGGGGCGGAGGCAATCCGCTGGCCAGGCCGGGCGCCGCCGATGCCGACGCGAGCGGCTCAGCGGCGGAGCGCGGCCTCAGCCGCACGCTTGCCCAGTCGTTCAACCAGATGGACGCGCCCGATCACACTCGGATCCGCGGCCTGGTGGTCTCGGCCTTCTCGCGCCGCAGCGTCGAGGCCCGGGCCGACCGCATCGCCGAGGTGATAGCAGGCCTGCTCGACTCCGCCGGCGCCAAGGGCCGCTTCGACCTGATCACCGACTTCGCCTTCCACCTGCCGATCATCGTGGCCAGCGAGATCATCGGCATCCCGACCGGCGACCGCGAGGCGTTCCGCGCCGCCTTCGAGCTGACCGGCCGCCTGATGGCGCCCAAGCGCTCTGATGAGGAGTGGGCCGAGGCGCTGGAGGCAGGGCGGTTCGTCGGCCGCTATACACGCGACCTGATCGCCGAGCGACGGGCGGCGCCGCGCGACGACCTGATCAGCGCCCTGATCGCCGCCGAGGACGAGCGGGGAGCGTTGAGCGATCCGGAGCTCTCCTCGGCGATCAGCACCATCTACACAGCCGCAGGCACCACGACCGAGCGGATGATCTCCAGTGGCCTCTACCTGTTGCTTTCGCACCCGGATCAGTGGCGCGCCATGGTGGCGGACCGTGCGCTCGTAGCCCCAGCGATCGAGGAGATCCTGCGTTTCCATCACCCGACCCAGTCGACCTCCACCAACCGCCGCTGCACGGTGGACGTCGAGCTGCGTGGCAAGACCTTGAAGGCCGGTGACACCGTGCGCGTCGGCCTGGGCGCCGCCAACCGCGATCCCGAGGCTTTCCCGGATCCGGAGCGGTTCGATATCCGCCGGAAGATGGCTGTCCCGCCGCTGTCGTTCGGGGCGGGCCCACATTTCTGCATAGGCGCCGCGCTCGCGAGGTTCGAGGCGCGCCTCGCGTTCGAGGCCATCGCAGATCGTTGGCCGGACCTGAGGCTGGTCACCACTACGCCGGTCAAGGATCCCCGCCGCCACGACCGCTACCGCGAGTTGATCGTGCAGCTGGACTAGGGGCGCTCTTGGTCGTCGACCGTCGATGTCTGCTGTGACCTCGTTTGGGCGGTGCGGGCAGTCCGGCCGTACACGCCTCAGTTGAAGCGGCCCGATGTGCTCTGCGCTCGATGCCCCGGCCCGCTTCCGTCCTTTTCCTCCTCGCCCGCCGGTGGCAGGGGCGGCGGGTTGCATTCCCCGCGCTCGGGTTCTTTGCGGTTGATGGGCGCCCGGGTCGGCGCGCCGGGGGCCTTAAGGTATCTGTCGAACCAGTCGATGGCGGCTCTGACGGCCCGCGTCCGCTCCGCGCCGTAGACGCCATAGTGGGAGATCTTGGGCAGCATCACGAGTTTGCGCGGCCCCTGCACCCGCTCGCAGGCCAGTTGGCCGTTGCTGGTATTGGAGAACAGCTCCTCCTTCTCGGCCAGGACGAACAGCGCCGGCGCTCTCACGTCGTGCGCCTCTTCGACTGGCGCCCAGCGCACCACCTTGGCGCCCACCGGCGCGCCAACCAGACCGCCCGCGGCGCGCGCTCGCTCGGCCGGATACTGCTCCTGGCCAGCGGCCAGGCGCGAGGCTGCGGCGTCCGCGTCAGCGAACACCTTGGCGGGGTCCAGCTGATAGGGCTTGGAGGGGCGTGTATCCGCACGGCTCACCAGGCTGACCAGCGCCTTGACCCGAGGGTCCTGGGCGGCCGCATGGATGACGTGGCCCCCGGAAAGGTCGGAGCCCATGACGCCGATGCGGCCGGCGTCGACCATCGGATCGGTCACCGCGTAGCTGATGGCGTTGAGCCAGTCCTCGGCCTGTTCCTGGGGATCGACATAGCCGCGCAGCTCGCGCACCTCTCGGGTGAATGTCTGTCCCGGGACAGACCTCCCCCCGGCGGAACCCATGAGCATCGTGCGGCCGTCGCTGTCGCCCCAGCCTCGATAGTCAAACAGCATGACTAGGTAGCCGGCCCGCGCCAGGTCGATCGCGTCCTCGCGATAGTTCGCGGCCGTCGCGCCCCAGCCATGCGCCATGATCACCGTCGGCAGTTTCCGGCCCGTGTTCTCGGCGGTCCAGAACCACTGGGCCGTCAAGCGCACGTTCTCGCTGATGAAGTCGGTGGTCTTGAAGGCGACCCCCTCGGGTGGATGGTAGTCGCGCGCCGAGGGGAGGCCCTGAACTGTCGCAGGGTCGACGGCAGCGCCATTGGACGCGCTGTCCGTTCCTTGCGGCGCTCCATGCTGGGCGAGGGCGGAAAAGGCGAGGGCGAGAGCGCCGCCGCAGACGCAGAGTGCGAGATGGGATTTCATGGCGTCCTCGGCGACTAGCCGGGCTGCGCTAAAGACGCGGGTCGCCGAAAATAGTCATCGTATATGCCCAATACTCTGTACTGCATCTCAAACTTTTCATCACCTTCTTTCTCATGAAGTACTGCGTAGCCGCTGTACAGATCCGGGGATACTCGCGTGAGATTTCCCGCCTCCGACTTCGATTCCCAATGGTCGCCTGAGGCGGAAAGCCCACAGGGCTCGAACTTCCCGAGAAGGTCTTTCTGAGCGTCCGTGGGAATGTCCTCGTCTGCTGTCGCAGGCTTCCAGGCCGTGCTCAGATTGCTCCGCATCCATACGGTGTTGATGCAGCGGCCGTCGGGCGAGCGGAAGACGCGAACCGTGCGGGAATACGCCCAACCCGAACCATCAAATGCGGCCGGTCGCTGGTAGATGTTGAAGACGATTCCCAGGCGGAAGGCCGGCTGGTCGGGCGCGGGTTTGGGCGCCGCATCGAGCTTGGCCTGGATCTGCGGATTCCGCTCAGGCTGGATTTGCGTTTCAACCTTTTGCCGCTGAACGACCTCCTGGTGCATCAGCATCAGAGCCGCCACCAGGATCAGGAATAGGAACAGGATCCCGATGAAGAGGTCGGTGAACGACACGAAGGGTCCTTCACCGCCCGCCGGCTCCGTGGAGCCGGAGCGTCGCCGCAGACGTCCAGACATCAGGCGCCGCTCCGTCGCGGCGCCGCCGGTCCAAACGAGATGACCGAGTCCTTCGCACTGGCCTTGATGGCTGCGGCCGTCTCGGCGATCGCCGCGTTGAGGGGCTCCAGGTCCAGCTTCTGTATCCGAGCGAAGACAGCCTCCCGAACGATCCTCGCGTCGGTTTCGTCCTGGCTAGCCAGGCTGGCGGCCGGCGGACACCAGGCGGCGGCGATCTCGGGATCGGTGAGCGCGTGGTCGAAAGCGTCTCCTAGGCGCGCGATGTGCTGAGCCCGCTCCGAGGCCGAGCGATAGATCTGCACGACCAAGGCGCAACCGATCCCCACGGCGGAGATCCAGAATTTGTTGGCGGCTGTCGCCAGCAGCACCTGGATGAAGTCCCGCATATGGGCGCTTTGAGCCTCAGCCGATCCTTGGGCTGCGCCGATATTCGCGCTGGCGATCGTCAGCGCGGCGATGAGGCCCATGAACGTGCCGAGCAGCGCCACGCGGATGATGAAGTCGCCAAAACCACTCAGGCCTCTGTGCAGCCGCCGGTACTCTTCCTCCAGCATCGTCCTGGCGGGGCGCAGGCCCTCGAGGCTGTGGCGTTCTGCTGGCACGGCGGCCATCACGCCCAGATAGCTGGCTGTCGCCCGTGCGGTCGCGGAGGTGGGGTTCCGCCAGACCTTGTGTTCCACAAGGTCGTCCCGCCGGCACGCGTCGTGGGTAAGGATGCGAGCGCCCGTGTACTCGTTCAACGCAAGGAGCTGCGCGACCTTGCCGGAAGCGTCAAGAGAACGGGCGGCGTCGACAAGCTTGGCGAGGCCGCGAGATACCTCGGATTCCGAGTTTATCGAAATATGATTTCGAAGAATTGCAGCAATAGTCAGTAAAATCAGAATTCCGGAATAAACATATAGAAACGAACTGGACGAAAATAGTTTAGCTATATCCACAAATGCTTCCCCCAGCTGTGCCGCGCCGTGTTCGGCCGGGCTCCTCCCGTCCGATCGCGTTCAGCTATAACGCCTCATGTTTCACGGTTACACGCGACCGAGTAGGGCACCGTCCGATGAGCTGGGAATGTCCTGATTATGGCGTGGCCGCAATGTCTTCTCTTATCGCTGAGCGATCCAAGCTCGGTCACCGATCCGGGGCCGGAAGGCGGACGCCACAGGGCGGAAAGCCGACGTTGCGGTCCACGGCTATTTCCCGCGGCTGACCGGCGGAAACGTCCAGCCAGGGCCTCCGCAGGGTTGCACAGATCAGATCTGCGCCTTGACGCGGCCGCTGCGCGTTGCGGCGACCAGGGCGTCGTAGTCGGCCTCGTTCTGCTTCGCGTAGGCGCGGGCAAACTTCGCCATGGCGTCTGAGAAGGCATCGCTGCGGCCCATGTAGCCGCTCAGCATCACGGCGTCTCCGGACCGCTTGTGCGCGCGCGCCAGCGCCCAGCCGCAGGCCTTTGCATAGTTGACCAGGTTGTCCTTGTTCATGATCCCCACGTCGGGCGAGACCTTGGCGTCGCGCAGTTGGCGCACGTAGTAGGGCCGTAGTGGACCATGGGTCGGGGCCAGGAAGACGTCGCTCGCCGCCTGCATCAGCCGCTGGCAGAAGACCACCCTCTCGCCGGGGTGCTTGAAGGGCGCTGCTCCACAGAACGGCTCAAGCACCGAGGGACGCGCCTCCTTGATCTGCAGGAACAGTGGATGGTTCTCGCCGGACATGTAGAGGGCGACGGCACAGCGGGTCCCGACGCTACCCACGCCGACCACTTTCATAGCCACGTCGGCTAGGGCGAAGCGGTCGAGTAACAGCCGCCTCTCCGGGGCGAGGTTCTCCCGGTAGACCTTCATCACTTCCTCGACCCATTCGTGAAAACTGATGCCGGGGTCGATCTCCTTCATGTGGAAGACCAGCGGCCACTCATTGCGGATCAGCGGCCGGTCGTTGATCTCATGCGTCATCTTGGCGAAGTCGCTGTCGGCGGCGTCGCGTTGGGTGGCTTTCTCGATCTGCTTC
>DASXKT010000072.1:0-1829 GCA_036496685.1 Phenylobacterium sp. | reverse complement strand
ATGACCTCGCGGATCATCGGCGAGAAGCCCTTGACCATCTGGTAGTTGGTCATGGCGAAGGGGCCGATGCCGCCTTCCTCGTGGCAGGCCACGCACTTGGCTTCCAGGATCGGCGCCACGTCCTTCGTGTAGGAGATCTTGGCGTGCTGGGCGGCCTTAGCGCGTTCGGGGAAGTCGACCAGGCAGCCCTTGGAGGCCTGGGTCGCGGCCGGTGCAGGCTGGCCGGCCAGGACGGCGCTCAGCGCGTCATTGGCGAACTGCTTCGTCGCCGCCTTCTGGACGCCGTAGTCGGAGCGGTCGTCCAGCGGGCCATGGTAGGCGACCTGCCAGGTCTTCGGGTTGATCACGAACACCTCGGCGGTGCGGGTCACGCCCAGCGCCTCGCCGACCAGTTGGTTGGAGTCCATCAGGATCGGGATGTCGATGCCATATTCCTTGGCCTCGGCGGCGATGGCCTCACGGCTGTCCTGCAGATTCGAGTCGACCAGCATCACTTCCACGCCCTGGGCCGCGTACTTGTCGCGGAGCGCCTTCAGCGCCGGAGTCATGGCGCGAGCGATCGGGCAACCGACGCCGGTCGAGACCAGCACGATCGCCTTGTCGTCGGCCATCCGGTAGAGCTCGTGAGCTTCCAGCTTCTGGGCGTCGGCCAGCATGAAGTTGTCGACGGTGGCCGGCTTGGCCGACATCGCCGGGGCGCTCTCGGTCGCCGAGGCGCTCTGCCCTTGCGTGAGCGCGTTCACTGCTTCGCTCGAGGAGCAGCCATAGACCAGGAGGGCGCTTACCGCCGCACCCAACACGCCAATTCGCGCAGACATCATTCTCAAATCCCTCCCGGACGGGTTCTTTTGCACTCGCGGCGAAAATACGCTCCGAGGGCCTAGCGAGCCCTTAACTTAACACCGTTAAGGGGACGGAATCCACCGGGGGAATAGTTTCAAAATTGTCATGTTCGCCGAATGCGGGGCGGTCGCTTGCCTCTGCGACGGCGGCGATCGGCGCGGGGTCCCGCATCCTCCTTCCGTAACGCGCAAATCTTCGGATCGGCCCCTGCGCGCCAGTGCGGCCTTGAAGCCCTTTGCGGTGGCCTGCGACGCGGGCCATGGTGCAGCCGAACGAGGGGGAAGGCATGAGTTTCGTCACACGCAGGAAGCCGGTCCAGGCCGAAGCTCCGGCCCACACCGGGCACAGCCTGAAGCGGACGCTGAGCTGGTATCACCTGGTGGCGCTGGGCGTCGGCGCGATCATCGGAACCGGCATCTACACTCTGACCGGTGTGGCGGCGGGCCTGGCGGGCCCTGCGGTGATTGTCTCATTCGCGGTCGCGGGCGCGGTCTGCGCGTGCGCGGCGCTCTGCTACGCCGAGATGGCCAGCCTGAGCCCGCAGGCCGGCAGCGCCTACGCCTATTCCTACATGACGCTCGGCGAGCTGATCGCCTGGGTGGTCGGCTGGAGCCTGATCCTCGAATACACGCTCGTCTGCAGCGCCGTATCGGTCGGCTGGGCGGGCTATGCCGCTGGCCTGATCCACCAGGCGCACTGGCCGATCCCCGACGCCCTGCTGTCGGCGGCGGGCGCCAAGGCGGGCGGCCTGATCAACCTTCCGGCGATCTTCATCGCCCTGGTGGTCACCGGCATGCTGCTGGTCGGCACGCGCGAGAGCGCCACGGTCAACTTCATCCTGGTCTGCGTGAAGCTGGTCGCGCTGGCGGGCTTCGTGGCGTTCACCCTGCCCAGCTTCGACGCCGGCCATTTCCACCCCTTCGCGCCGTTCGGGTTCGGGGCCGTGGAGATGGGGGACGGCAGGAAGTACGGCGTGATGGGCGCGG
>DASXKT010000071.1:0-7260 GCA_036496685.1 Phenylobacterium sp. | reverse complement strand
AACTTCACGGCGCTGAACTTCCCGCCGAAGCATCCGGCGCGGGAAATGCACGACACCTTCTGGCTGCGCGAGGACGAGCGCGGCGAGCGCAAGGTTCTCCGCACCCACACGAGCCCCGTGCAGATCCGCGCCATGCAGCGGACCAACGAGAAGCTGCCCAGCTGGATCGCCAACGGACCCCCTGCCGCAAACGGCGAGCCGCCGATCCGGATCATCGTGCCGGGCCGCACCTATCGCTCCGACAGCGACGCCACGCACACACCGATGTTCCACCAGATGGAGGGCCTCGTCATCGACAAGGCGATCCACATGGGTCACCTGAAGTGGACGCTGGAGACCTTCATCTCCCGCTACTTCGAGACCCCGCTGGTGGAGACCCGTTTCCGTCCGCACCACTTCCCGTTCACCGAGCCCAGCGCTGAGATGGACGTGAAGTGCGATCGGTCCGGCGGAGACATCAAGATCGGACAGGGCGACGATTGGATGGAGATCGTCGGCTGCGGGATGGTTCATCCCAACGTGCTGCTCAGCTGCGGCCTCGACCCCGACGTCTGGCAGGGCTTCGCCTTTGGCTTCGGCATCGATCGCCTGGGCATGCTGAAGTACGGCGTTCCCGATCTTCGCGACATGTTCGCCAGCGATCTGCGCTGGCTCGAACACTACGGATTCTCGGCGTTCGCCGCGCCGAACCCGTCGACGGGGCTCTCGTGATGGGCGCCGCCGCGGATTGGTCGTCGCTGGAGAGCTTCAGCTTCGGCGACAGCCCCCAGATGGCCGATGACCTGCTGGCTTCCGTGCTGGCCGGCGAGAAGACCGCAACCTGCTGGTCGGTCGCCGAGGGCGAGTTGACCACGGTCGGCAAGCGCATGGTGGTCAAGGACGGCGCCGGCGAGCCGCGTGTGGTTTTGGAAACTGTCGAGCTGACCCAACGCCGGTTCGACGCGGTCGATGAGGCCTTCGCGCTGGCTGAGGGCGAAGGCATTCGCTCACTGCAGGATTGGCGCGACAGCCACCAGCGCTACTTTGCGCGCAACGGCGGCTTCTCGCCGGACATGATGTTGTGGTGCGAACGTTTTCGGCTGGTGGAAATCCTGCCGATCGAAGACCTGGCCGAAGGAGACGGGCAATGAAGTTCACCCTCTCCTGGCTCAAGGAGCACCTCGACACCAACGCCACCGCGGCCGAGGTGGTGGACGCCATGACCATGGCCGGCCTGGAAGTCGAGCACGTCGAAGACCCGGCGGCGAAGCTGGCGGCCTTCTCCGTGGCCAAGGTTGTTGAGGCGGTCCAGCACCCCAACGCCGATCGCCTGCGCGTCTGCCAAGTCGACACCAAGGACGGCCGCAAGGAGATCGTCTGCGGCGCTTCCAATGCGCGGGCCGGGCTGACGACGATCTACGCCCCGCTGGGCGCCTTCGTGCCCGGCTCGGGGATCACGCTGGAGGCGCGACCCGTCCGCGGCGTGGTGTCCAACGGCATGCTCTGCTCGGCAGCCGAGCTTGAGACCGCGTCGGAAGCCGAAGGCATCCTTGAACTCCCCGACACCCTGGCCGTGGGCGTCAGCGCCGCGGAAGCCCTGGGTCTGGAAGCGGTGATCGACTTCGAAGTCACGCCGAACCGGCCCGACTGGCTGGGCGTCGTCGGCATCGCCCGCGACCTGGCTGCCGCGGGCCTGGGCAAGCTGAAGGACCCCTCCGTCGCGACGGTGGCCGGCAAGTTCGCCGAGACGACCGAAATCCGCGTCGATGGCGACGCCTGCCCGATCTTCGCGGGCCGGCTGATCCGCGGGGTGAAGAACGGCCCGTCGCCGGCCTGGCTGCAACAGAAGCTCATCGCCGTGGGCCTGCGCCCGATCAGCGCCTTGGTCGATATCACCAACCTGATGTCCTACGACCGTTGCCGGCCGCTGCACGTCTATGACGCGGCCAAGCTTTCGGGTGGCTTCATCGAGGCCCGCCTGGGTCGCCCCGGCGAGACGCTCGAGGCGCTGGACGGCAAGACCTACGAGATCACGTCCGAGGTCTGCGTCATCGCCGATGGCTCGGGCGCCATCGGCCTCGGCGGCGTCATGGGCGGCGAGAGCACCAAGGTCAGCGAGACCACCACCGACGTGTTCGTGGAAAGCGCCTACTTCGACCCCATCCGCACCGCGCAGACCGGGCGGACGCTGGGGATCACCTCGGACGCTCAGTACCGCTTCGCCCGCGGGGTCGACACCGGCTTCGTTGTTCCGGGGCTGGAGATGGCGACGCGCCTGATCGTCGAGCTTTGCGGCGGCGAACCGTCAGAGGTCCGCGTCGCCGGCCACCCGCCTGCGCCGCCCGCCGCCATCGAGTTCGACCACGCCTATGTCAAAAAGCTCTCGGGCCTGACCGTCGCCGACGCGAGGATCGACCAGGTCCTCGCCGACCTCGGATTTGGCCTGATGGGCGAGATGGTCACTCCGCCGACGTGGCGCCGCGACGTCGAGGGCAAGGCTGACCTGGTCGAGGAAGTGGTGCGGATCGAGGGCTTCGCCGCCCTGCCGAGCGAGCCCCTGCCGGAAATGCCTCGCGAGGTCGGCGGTGTGCTGACGACGCGTCAGACCCGCATGCGCAACGCCCGGCGCGCCATGGCCGCCCGCGGCTATGCCGAGGCTGTCACTTGGAGCTTCATGCGCACCGAGTGGGCGAAGCTGTTCGGGGGCGGCGACGAGAAGCTGCAGCTGATCAATCCGATCGCCTCGGACCTCGACTGCATGCGGCCCTCGATCCTGCCGAACCTGATCGACGCGGCCGCCCGTAACGCCCGCCAGGGCTTCGCCGACGCCGCCTTCTTCGAGGTGGGCCCGACCTTCAAGGGCGACCGGCCGGAAGACCAGCTGACTATCGTGGCCGCGCTGGTCGCCCCGCATTCGCCGCGGCGGTGGGACGGCGCGCAAGCCGATCCGCTGTTCGCGCTGAAGGCCGACCTCATGGCCCTGCTGGACGAGATGGGCGCCCCGCCTTTGCAGGTCGTCCAGGGCCAGGCCTCGCCCTGGTGGCACCCGGGCCGTTCGGCGCGCCTACAGCTTGGGCCTAAGAACGTCATCGCCGAGTTCGGCGAACTCAATCCGCGCGTGCTGAAGGCGCTCGACGCCGAGGGCCCGATGCTGGCCTTCGAGCTCGACCTCGGCGCCATCCCCGAGCCCAAGAAGAAGCCCACTAAGACCAAGCCTGCCCTGGTGCTCTCGCCGCTGATGCCGCTCACCCGCGACTTCGCCTTCCTGGTCGCCGCGGACACGCCGGCCGGCGAAGTCGTCAGGCCGATCATGGGCGCTGATAAATCCCTGATCGCCGATGCGCGCGTCTTCGACATCTACCAGGGCAAGGGCGTGCCGGAGGGCCAGAAGTCGGTCGCAGTCGAGGTCACCGTCCAGCCCACGGAAAAGACCCTGGCCGACGCCGAGATCGAGGCGCTCTCGGGACGCATCGTGGCGGCGGCGGAAAAGGCCGTGGGCGCGAAGCTCAGGAGCTGAGTTCGACCCGCTCCGGCTGGGCCGCCCGCAACCAGGTCTTCAGGGGGTGGGCGTACTGGCCGAGCGCGCCCTCACCCAGGTCCTCGCGGACGCCCAGCGGCGCCGTGCAGGGCCCCGGCTGATGATAGGTGCCGAACGCGCGGTCCCAGACCGAGAACACGGTCGCGAAGTTGTGGCCAGAGCCCTCGACGTCGCGGGCGTGGTGCCAGCGGTGCATCGACGGCGAGTTCACCACCCAGCTGGCCTTGCCCAGTGTCCACGGCAGGTCGGCGTGGATCAGGTAGCCGTAGTAGTGGCGGACCAGGGCGTTGGCGGCCAGCGCCCACACCGGAAACCCCACGGCGCTCAGCAGCACCATGTCGAGGAGCGAGCCGGCGCGGTCGATCGGATGCATCCGCTCCAGGCTGAGCCAGGTGAGCTTGGTGTCGCTGTGGTGGATCGCGTGCGCCGGCCAGAGCCAGCGGCTGTGCTGCGCGCGATGACGCCAGTAACCGAAGAAGTCGCCCAGCACGACCGCGACCGCGACCGTTGGCCAGCGGCCGATCAAGGCCCACAGCCGCCCGGTGTCGAGCTGGAGCCCGTGGGACCCCAAGGCGCCCACGACCGTGGCCACGCCCACCGCCAGCATCGGCCCGACGGCCACTGTGTCGACGGCTACCATGACGGCGTTGATCCTCGTCTCGGCCGCCGCAGCGCGTGCGTCGGCGAGGGCGCGGCATCGGCCCTTGGTAAGCCAGGCGAGAACTGCAAACACCAGCGCGCAGGCGGCCAGCGGGCCGAGGACGCCTGCGAACTGCTGGACGATCCGTCCAGCGGCTTCTGTCAGCTGCTGCGCCATCGGCGCTCCCAAGGACGCGCCCTTGTCGGCGCCGCGCAACGATGAGCGCGACGCCCGAATCTTCGATTAATGGCCCAGCCGGTCAGTCAGGTGAGCTCGCCCGCCACACGTTCGAGGCCGGCGACCATCCGCTGCCAGCCGTAGCTCGCGCCCTGGAAGAAGGGCTCGTCCTGCGGCCGGAAGCCCGCCTGTTCCATGCGCACCTGTGTCCCGCCGTCGGCCGGATCAAGCGTCCAGGTGACGATGCTGCGGATGCCGGTCGCGGCCTGCTCGCCTGACGAGTTCCAGCTGTAGACTAGGCGTGAGTGCGGTTCGACCTCGAGGACCTCGCAGTCGGTGACGCCGTTCCAGCCGCCCTGCGGCTCCGCGCGGAAATTGAACCGGTGGCCGACAACGGGCTGGAAGTCGTTCTGCATCAGCCACTCGCCGACCAGGTGCGCCTGGGTCAGGGCGCGCCAGACCTTCTCGGGCGGGTGCGGCATCAGCCGCTCGACGATGACAGATCGGGAGGCGGGCGTGTCGTTCATGGGAAATCGTCCTTACTGGTCCATTCGGTTGAGCAGGTCCTCCAGGCGGTCGAAGCGCTCGCGCCAGAAGACCGCGTAGAGGGACATCCAGTCGATCAGGGGCGCGAGGCCGCGCGGCTCGACCCTGTAGAGAACATTCCGGCCGACCTTGGTTTCGGCCACCAGGCCCGCTTCGCGCAGGACCTTGAGGTGTTGCGACACCGCCGGCTGTGACACCGCCGAGCCTTCGGTCAGGCTTCGGACGCTGAGGCTCTCCGCCTGCGCCAGGCGCTCGAACAGGCCGCGCCGCGTGGGGTCGGCCAGGGTCCGGAACAGGTCGGGGGCGTCCAGCATGCATAATCCATAAGCCTTCGCTTATTGATCAGTCAAGCGTTGCCCACGGTTCGCCGGCAGGTCATCAATTGCCCATGGTCACCGACGTCCCGCAGCGCACCGTCCACAAGCACTGGATCGAAAAGCACCTAGAGCTCTGGGTGTTTCGCTCCCGCTGGCTCATGGCGCCGGTCTATCTGGGGCTGGTGGCTGGCTTGGCGGCGCTGGTGCTCGTGTTCCTGCGCCAGGCGATCCATGACTTCGCGGGCGTGCTGGCCATGTCGCGGGAAGACGCCATCCTGATGGTGCTGGCCCTGATCGACATGTCCCTGGCGGGGAACCTGCTGCTGATCGTGATCTTCTCCGGCTACGAGAATTTCGTCTCGAAGATCGATACCGGCGGGGATGAGGATCGGCCAAGCTGGATGGGCACGGTGGATTTCTCCGGCCTGAAACTACGGCTGATCGCATCCATCGTGGCGATTAGCGCCATCGCCCTGTTGCGGGCCTTCATGGAGCTTTCAGAGGGCAAGGACATCCCAGACCGCACGCTCGCATGGTTGGTCGGCATCCATCTGACCTTCGTTGTTTCCGGCGCCCTCCTGGCGATGATGGATGTCCTGGCCGGCCGGGCCGAAAAGGCCATCGAGAAAGAGTGAGGCGCTGAGATGGAAATCAACGGCGTCGCCCACACCTTCATCACAGCGTCAGACTTCGAGGCGAGCGTCGCCTTCTATCGCCAGCTGCTGCCGTTCCTGGGCCTGCGGGTCGTGGGCGACACTCCCGACATGTTCTACTGCGTCGGCGGACGCACCGGCTTCGGCATCAACCGCCCTGCCCCTGAGCACGCGGGCGCGAAGTTCGACCAGCGCCGCGTCGGCATGCACCATCACTGCTTCCGCGCCCGCGAGCGGGGCGACATCGACGAGGCCTTCGCCTTCCTGACCTCGATCGCCGCGCGCATTGTCCATGGGCCGCAGGATGACGCCTTCGCGCCCGACTACTATTCGGTGCTGTTCGAAGATCCCGACGGCATTCGTCTGGAGATCAACCACGTGCCCGGGCGCGGCCTGTTTGACACGACCACCGGGCAATTGTTCGGCACGAGACCCTAGAACGGCAGGATGTTGCGCCGCCGCGTGTAGGCCAGGTAACCGACGTTGGCGCCGAGGCGGAAGCCGACGCCGGCCCGGATCGGGGCCAGCACGATGTCCTCGGCCTTCTGGTAGTTCACGCCCAGGCCGGCGATGAAGTAGGCCGAGCCCTCGACGCCCGGGAACCGCTGGAAGATATCCCGCGGATCGTCGAGCCGATAGACGAGGGTGAAGACGCGGGCCGCGTTGCCGCCGAAGTCCCAGCCGACCGACGGGCCCTGCCAGAAGACCTCCATCGGCTCGCGGCCCTTCATGTACATCAGGCCGCGGCCGTAGCGGGCGCCCAGCCCGATCGCGCCTGAGCCCTCTTCGCCCGCGATATAGGCGGTGGGCCGGCCGTTGCTCTTGAAGACCCGCTCAACGGCGCCGCCCGCCGCCTCGGCCGTCACGCCCAGGAAATCGGAGACGGAGTTGACGATCTCGTCGCGCGAGTAGCCCTCGGCCTTGCCGGGCGGCGCTTCAGCCGGCGCCGAGCCTGATGGACCGCTGGTCGGATAGCTCGGGCTGGTGTTCGGTGGCGGTGGGGCCTGCGGCGCAGCTTGCGGCGGCGGAGGCGGGGCGTCGTCGCGCGGCCTCGCCGGCGGCAGTTGGGCCGGCGGCAGTTGGATGGGCTCGGCCCTGGCGATGCCTGCACCGCCAAGGGTCACAAGGCCCGAAACGATCAGGGTACGACGGTCCATAGGCGCGGGTCCTCCAGGGTCTTGATTCCAGCCCTCCAAGAATCCAGTTGGATTGTGTCGCCTTAACGCCCGATTAACCGTCTTTCGCGCGAAAGCCCGCGCGAGGGGCCCGCGACACGCCGCGCGCCTCGCACCCGCAGCAGAATGTGCTAGACGCGGGCACAACATGACCACCCCGCTTTCCCACATCCGCAACTTCTCCATCGTCGCGCACATCGACCACGGCAAGTCGACGCTGAGCGACCGGCTGATC
>DASXKT010000070.1:0-6091 GCA_036496685.1 Phenylobacterium sp. | reverse complement strand
CCTTGTCCCGTAGGATCACCGCCGCGCCGGCCGAGCCGGTGAACCCGGTCGCCCATGCCAGCCGGTCGTTGGCCGCTGGCAGGTACTCGTTCTGATGCTCGTCCTCGTGCGGCGCGACAAAGCCGTCGAGGCCTTGCTCGGCCATGGCCTTACGGATCAGCGGCACATGCTTGGGGCCGAAGGAGCGGTCGGTGGATTCATCGAAGGTCTGGCGCATGGCTCGGATTTAGTCCCTTCGCGCCCAACGGCAAAGAGGCGGCGGTTGGCGGCGCCTTGCCGTAGAACGCCGTTCGGGCTATCCGCCGACAATGGTCTTCAACGCCGCGCATGCCTGCTCGAATTTCTCCGGTCCCACCTGGGGTCCGGATTCGCGCGCGCTCGCCTAAGCGCCCGCGAAGACCGCCGACCCCGCCACACCGGCCGGGGTCGCGCAAATGACGTCACCTCCGCCGCCGGCGCCAGCCCGATGGAGATGACAGTGACCGACGACCTGAAGCCCTGGTTCCCCATACGCACCGCCCGGTTGCTACTTCGCGAGTTCCGCGAAGACGACTTCGACGATGTGCACGCCTATGCAGCCGAGCCTGACGTCGCGCGCTTCATGGAGTGGGGGCCAAACACGCCCCAAGAGACCACCGAGTTCATGGCCCGCAAGTGGATCGAGCAGGCGGAGTGGCCGCGCGACGCCGTGAACCTCGCGGTCGAGCACATCGCCGACCAACGCGTGATCGGCTCCATCCGCTTGGCGGTCGGTGACCGACCCAACCTGACCGGCGACTTCGGCTACAGCTTCGCCAGCGCATATTGGCGGCAGGGCTATGCCACGGAAGCAGCGCGCGCCGTGCTCGAGCTTGGCTTCAGGCTGCTGCGACTGCATCGGATCTGGGCTGAGTGCGACCCCGAGAATGTTGGCTCGTGGGGTGTCATGGAAAAGCTCGGCATGCGGCGCGAAGCCCATTTCCGCGACAGCAAACTCATCAAAGGTGCGTGGCGCGACCGGTACCTCTACGCCGTCCTGGCCGACGAATGGTCTTCGCCCTGCTGAAATCTTAGGCGCCCGGCGCGCTCGGGCGGCAACCAGTGAAAGTCGGACCGGCTCGAGGAACATTTCCGGCGCGCTACAGATTTGAAGCAGATCGGGCGGGGGCTGAAACACGCCTCGATCGAGGAGCTTGTTTTGTTTGAAGGATTCTCCAGACGCCTACGGCGCCGGGCCTATGACCTCGCCGTCAGGATGGGCGTGTCAAAGTACCATCGCCTATGGGACCAGCCCGCCGAGGATTGGGACCGCGACTATGCGTCGGGCGAGCTGGACTTCTACGGCAGCTTCCGGGAGCAGGGTCGCTACAGCGTCCTGGTCGGCTTCGTCCACGCGTTTCCCAGGAAGCCGCGGGTGCTCGATCTTGGCAGCGGTGTCGGCGTCCTGCGCGCGCGGATCCCCGACGCGGCCATCGCAGGCTACGTCGGGATCGATCCTTCGGCCGTTGCGGTCGACCTGGGGAGCAAGCAGAAGTTTCCCATGAGCGCCTTCCAGGTCGGTGATCGGCCGACGCCGGACACGGGGGCGTTCGACATCATCATCCTCAACGAGATGATCTACTACGTCGAAGACGTTGAGGGGCTGCTCGACCACCTCGAGGGCTATCTGGCTGACGACGGCTGGATTGTCTCGTCGATGTTCCAGCATCCTGGCGACGTCGCCCTGCGTCGGACGCTGGCAGAGCGGCTGACCGAATTCGAGAGCCTGACAATTAGTCGAGAAAGCCCCCGAAAGGCGTGGCGACTGGCCTGCTACGCCAAGAAGCCGGCTGCCATACCCAGCGCCGTCGTGGAGGATCACCCGCTCGAGCCGAGCCTAGGCGTTGCGACCCACTAGGCAGCATTTTAATCCGGGTAAAATTGACATGGCGGATCAGGTCGGCTAGCAGGCCGCCATGGACAAGCAGAGCCGCCGCCAGGTCGTCCGCGACTACAAGGAGCGCAAGGTCTCGCAAGGGATCTTCGCCGTGCGCTGCGCCGCCACCGGCGAGACCTGGATCGGCAAGTCGCGCAACCTCGAACAACAGCAAAACGGCATCTGGTTCGGGCTCCGGTCGGGCGGCTACATCAATCCCGCCGTCCAGGCCGCATGGTCCGCGCACGGCGAGCGCGCCTTCTCGTTCGAGGTGCTGGAGGCGATCGACGCCGACGACCTCTCGGCCTATGGGCGCGACAACCTTCTCAAGGACCGCGACGCCCATTGGCGCGCCGCGCTGGGCGCAGCAAAGCTCGTCGGCTAGCGGCTACTGCGGAGCGGGAGGCGTCGCTTCGCCGCTCGAAGCGTCGCGGCGCTCCTGAAGCTCCGCGGCGGCGTCTCGCGACGTCGCCACAGTGCGGTCGACCGCGGCCTGGGCGGCGTTGCTCGCGGCCCGTGCGTTGCTGTCGGCCGCGGCCTGGGCCGACTGGGCGGCCTGGGCTGCAGCCATCTGTGCGCCGGTTGCCGCGCTATCGACTTGCGCCTGGGCTGTGCGCTGGTCGCTGACCGCTCGAAGATCGGCTGGTAGTCCGCCGTTCAGCATGAAAATAACGCCGACGATCGCCATGATCGCCACGATCGCGGCGACCCACCAGCCGGCGCTTCCGCGCTCGCGGACCACTCGCACCTCCTCGCGCCGGATCGTCGTCGGGCCCTCGATCGTGCGTTCCACGACATAGTCCCCATCATTCGACATCAGGCGTCCTCCTCAGCACGGCTCGTTCGGCCGGCGACGAAAACGCAGGGTGGAGGACAGGGTTCCGCTAGCGGCGGCGCAGCACAAGGGTCGCCCAGGCGTCGCGGTGCAGCCGCCGCTCCAGGCTGAAGCCGCGCGAAGCATAGGCCGCCAGCACCCGGCGTTCCTGGGTGCGCAGCAGGCCCGACAGGATCGCGACGCCGCCCGGCTTGAGCGCGCCCTTGATGTCCTGCGACAGGGCGATCAGGGGCGGAGCCAGGATGTTGGCGAACACCAAGTCGTAGGGCGCTGGCCTGCGGACACGGGCGTCGGCAAGCCCGCTCGCGTGGACGAAGCGGGCGCGCGCCCGGTTCAGCGCGGCATTGTCATTGGCGATGCGCACGGAAGGCCCGTCGATGTCGGTGCCGAGCGCGATCTGCGACCCAGTCCGCGCCGCAGCGATGGCCAGCACGCCGGTGCCGCAGCCCACGTCCAGCACCCGTCCGAACCGCCGGCGCTTCAACAGCATGTCGAAAGCCAGGAGGCAGCCCACGGTCGTCCCGTGGTGGCCGGTGCCAAAGGCTGCCCCGGCCTCGATGCGCAGGTTCACCGCGCTTGGCGGGGCCAAACCCTTGTCATGGGCGCCGTAGACGAAGAACCGGCCGGCATGCACCGGGGGCAGGCCCGAAAGCGCCATGGCCAGCCAATCGGCGTCGGCCAGCTTCTCGGTGACCACCCGCAAGCCCGGAAAGCCGGCGAGGGTGGCCACCAACGAGGCCTGTTCTTCCGCCGACGTGGGAAAGGCGTCGATCCGCCAGACGTCATGCTCCTCGTCCTCTTCCAGGATCGAGTAGGTGAGGGCCTCGGTGGCGGGCTGGGCGTCGATGGCGGCCGCGGCGGCTTCGGCCTCTGCGCGCGGGCCTCGCGCGACGGTCTGGACAGCGTCTGTTGTCATGCGCCGCCTCTAGCGGGCGCAGCCGGCAAAGGCGAGGGGGTTCAGCCGACGGGCGCCGGCGTCTCGTCGTCGCGCGCCGCCTGATCGCCGACGCGGGTCTCCTCGACGCTCAGCGACGGATCGCCCTGCTCGACAGGCTGCGAAGCGTCCTCTCGTGCGATCTCGGTCGGCTCGGCGGCGGTAGGTTCGGCCGCCCTTGCGAGTGCTTTCTTGGCGTCGGTGCCTGTCACATAGTCTGGCAGAGGGCCGGTGCTCACAGGAGTTGCGGCCCCGGCAAAGGGGGCCACCGCACGCGCGCCGCCCGAAGTGGACAACATCTGCGGACCGGCGGGCCGGCCGTCGCCGGCCAGATTGGGCTGCATCGCCCCGCCAAGCAGCATTCCGGAAACTGCAGCGACGGCCGTGCCTGACAATAAGACTTTCACCAATGCGTCCGATTTTGCGGCGGGGTCCGGCCTAAGAGCGTGCGGACGCGGGATTGGTTCAGCGCTAGGCTGACGCTGTCCGTCGGCCGGAGGCGAGCCTGCTGCGGGAGAGACCTCGATGAGCAAATACAATCCGCTTTCCGCCCGCCTTGCCGGGCATGCCGGCCCGGAGTGGCGCGCAAGTTTCGCGGAGTTGGAGGAGGTTCTGGGCTTCCCGCTGCCCAAGGGCGCCCGCGTGGGCAAGGCCTGGTGGCGAAATGACGGCGCCGGCCCGCAGGCGAGGGCCTGGACAGAAGGCGGCTGGGAAGTCCTCGACGTCGATCAGGCCTCGGGTTTGGTGACCTTCCGCCGCGCCGGCGCGCCGCCGTCGAGCGCAAAACCAGCCAAGCCGCCGGTCCCCGCCGACGACACGCCTGAGATCCTCAAGCGGCTCGACGCCAGCCCGAGCTGGGGCATTGCTCTGCTCGTCGGCGGCGTGGGCCTGTTGGCTGGTCTGGGCGCGCTGGCTATCCGCGGCCTGGTGCGTCGGGATCGGAGCTAAGCGACCAGCTTACCCTGCGTCGCTACCAGCCCTGGTGATCGCGCAACACGCCATTGCGCTTGGCGAAGGCGACCTCGATCAACCCCAACGCGCCATCGCTCGGACGACGATTCATGTCGGTGATGTCGAACGGCTCGTAGCCGGCGTTGCGCATGAATTCGAGAATGCTGTGGAGGGACTGGTTGTCGAAGAATTCGAACATCGGCAGTTCCACGAAGAAGACCTCAGTCTTGCCGATGAGCGTGCCGGCGCCGCGTAGGACATCGATGTCCAATCCCTCGGCGTCGATCTTGACGATCTCCGGCGCAGGCCCGCCGGCGCAGATGGAGTCGAGGGTTCGGATGGGCACCGAGCGTCGGGTTCCGCCCGCGGCCTGGGACTCCGTCTCGGACATCCTGAACGTGCCGGCGTCCGGCTTGTCGGGTAGGGCGGTGAAGGTCAGTTCGCCGTCCATCGCGCCGGCGCCAGCGTGAATCCACGTGGCCTTGCCGTCGGGGCTTTCGGCGATGAAGCGCTTCAGATCGGGCCCGAGTTCTTCGAGGGGCTCGATGAGTGTGAACGCCGCGTTCGGCCAAACCTCGCGGGCATCTCGGCTCCAGCCGGCGCGGTGGGCGCCGACGTCTACGACATGGCGGACGTCCAGGCCCTTCTTCCCCATCCGATGGAACAGCCCCGTGCGCAGCTGATGCGGCGTGGGATCGCCGTGCAGGTACTTCTGTGTTTCGCCCGGACCGAGAAGCCGAACCCCCAGGGGTGACAAGCCGACGTTGATCAGTTTTAGCCCGGCTTGCCTCGTCGTCATCCCGCCGCCCTTACCCCACCACAAGCCCGTCTACCTACCCTGCGGCGAGTCGCGCGGCAAGGAACCGGCGCGGAGCTATCCGTGCTTCTCGACGAAGCTGTCGATGACCTTCTTTTCACCGGCCTTTTCGAAGGCGACGGTCAGCTTGTTGCCCTCGACAGCCGTAACCTTGCCGTAGCCGAACTTCAGGTGAAACACGCGGTCGCCGCGCTTGTAGTCGCTGGCCGCGCTGCTGGCGGTGGCGACCAGGCGACCCTCACCCTCGATGACCTGCTGATGGCCCGGGCGGCTGCCATGATAGCCGGCGCTCTGGGCGCGCCGCCAACCGGGCGAGGAATAGCCGGCCCCGAAGGTGGGGCTCTCGTCCCAACGGCTGCCGTGCTGTTGCATGCCCGGACCCCCGCCGTAGTATCCGGTGTCCGACGAGGCCTCGACGTTGGCCAACGGCAGTTCGTCGACGAAGCGGCTGGGGAGCTGGCTGGTCCAGCGCCCGTAAACCTGGCGGTTGGCGGCGAAGGAGACGCGGGCTTCCTCTCGGGCGCGGGTGATGCCGACGTAGGCCAGGCGCCTCTCTTCCTCGAGCCCCTTCTCACCCTTCTCGTCCATGCTGCGCTGGGACGGGAAGACGCCTTCCTCCCAGCCGGGCAGGAAGACCAGCGGGAACTCCAGGCCCTTGGC
>DASXKT010000069.1:0-6881 GCA_036496685.1 Phenylobacterium sp. | reverse complement strand
GCTCGCGCCAGCTCAGCCTCGTGGCCGGAGCGCCCAGGGTCTGGAAGGAGCGACTGGTGAGCCATCTCGAACGGCGAAACGCGGCCTGAGGAGCGGACCCGATGGACTTCAACGACACCCCGGAAGAAGCCGCCTACCGCTCCGAGGTCAGAGCCTGGCTCGACAAGAACGCCCCGAAGCGGGCCGGCGCCGATGATGGCGAAGGTGGCGGCGCCATGGCCGAGTCGAAGGCCTGGCAGGCCAAGAAGGCGGCGGCCGGCTACGCTCAAATCACCTGGCCCAAGGAGTGGGGCGGGGCGGGCGGTACGCCGGTCCAGCAGGTGATCTTCAACCAGGAAGAGGCCAAGCACCCGGTGCCTGGCAACCCGTTCCAGATCGGCCTGGGCATGTGCGTGCCGACGGTCATGACCTTCGCCGACGACGCAACCAAGAAGCGGTTCGTGGGACCTGCGCTGCGGGGCGAGGAGATCTGGTGCCAGCTGTTCTCCGAGCCCTCCGGCGGCTCGGACGTGGCGGCGGCTCGGACCAAGGCGGTGCGCTCGCCGGACGGCTCGGGCGACTGGCTGATCTCTGGCCAGAAGGTGTGGACGACGGGCGCGCAGTTCTCCGACTTCGGGATCGTCGTCTGCCGCACCAACCCGGACGCGCCCAAGCACAAGGGCCTGACGATGTTCTGGGTCGACATGCATGACCCGGGCATCGAGGTGAAACCCATCCACCAGATGTCGGGTGGCTCCGGCTTCAACGAGGTGTTCTTCACCGACGTCCGGGTCAAGGACAGCCAGCGACTGGGCGCGATCGACGACGGTTGGAAGGTGAGCCTCGTCACCCTGATGAATGAGCGGCTTGCGGTGGGCGGGCCCTCCGGGGCCGGCTGGGCGCAGTTCCTGGAGGCGGCGCGGGGTATCACCGGGCTCGACGGTGCGCCGGTCCTGAAGGACCAGGCGATCCGCGAGAAGTTGGCGGACTGGTACGTGGCCACCGAAGGGCTCAAGCATACCCGCAACCGAACCATGACCGCGTTGTCGCGCGGCCAGACGCCTGGGCCGGAGAGTTCCATCGGCAAGGTGGTCAGCGCGCTACAGATGCAGGACCTCGGCAACACGATGGTCGAGATGCTGGATCAGTACGGGATCATCAACGATCCCGACCTGGCGCCGCTGCAAGCCGGGTTCCACGCCTCCCTGATGTCGGCGCCGGGCCTGAGGATCGCCGGGGGCACCGACGAGATCCTCAAGAACATCATTGCCGAGCGGGTGCTTGGCCTGCCGGGCGACATCCGCGTCGACAAGGACGTGGCCTTCAAGGACATGCCGACCGGGCGCTAGCGCATGCCGGCTGAGGTTGACATCGAGGCGTCAGGCTTGGATAGTTTGCCATATGGTGAACTATAGCGCTTCGCTTGATCGCACGTTCTCGGCCCTGGTCGATCCGACCCGGCGGGCGATCCTGGCGCGGCTGGAGCGGGAGGACGGGGCGTCGGTGAGCGAGCTCGCCAGGCCGTTCGCGATCAAGCTGCCAGCGGTGATGAAGCACCTGGACGTCCTCGACGAGGCGGGCCTGATCCGGCGCTCGAAGTCCGGGCGGACGGTGACGGTCCGGCTTTGCCCCGAACCCATGAGGGAAGCGATGGACTGGCTGCAGCGTTACGAGCGGTTCTGGTCCGCGAGCCTGGATCGCCTGGCGGCGCATGCCGAGGCGCAGGAGGCGGCCGCTAAGGCCAAGGAAACAAGGGACCGCGACACGTGACCAGCCTGACCCTCGTGCGCCGGATCGCGGCGCGGCCTTCAATCGTCTTCGACGCCCTGACCACGCCGGAGGGCATCGCCTGCTGGTGGGGTCCGGACGGCGGACCCGTGCTGGTGGCCGAGACCGACGTCCGGGTCGGCGGCCGGTTCCGGATCCGCTTTCGGATGCTGGACGACACCGAGCATGAAAGCAGCGGTGAGTACCTGGAAGTCCGCCGGCCCGAGCGCCTGGCGATGACCTGGCGCTGGCTGGGCGGCGAAGAAGATCCTGGCGAATCGCGCCTCGAGTTCGACCTTCGCGCCATAGCTGAAGGCACGGAGCTCACGCTGACGCATGCGCTGCTGCATGACGAGGTGACGCGCGTCAGCCATGGGGAAGGCTGGAGCGGAGCACTGGACAAGCTCGAGCGCCATTTTCAAGCCCTGGAAGCCGCCGGAGAACCGCGATGATTACCCTGACCGCTTTCCGCTGGGTCCCGCCCTTCGCGCAGGGGCTGGTGAAGGACCTTCGGGTGCGCTGGGCGCTCGAGGAGGCGGGGATTCCTTATCGCGAACGGCTGATCGGGCCCGAGGACCAGGCGAGCGCCGCCTATCGCGCGCTTCAGCCCTTCGGGCAGGTGCCGGTCATCGAGGACGGCGACCTGACGCTCTTCGAGTCCGGCTCGATCGTGCTGCACATCGCCGAGCAGTCGGAGGCTCTGGCGCCGAGCAACGCCCAAGGCCGCGCGCGGACCAGGACATGGGTGTTCGCGGCGCTGAATTCGATCGAACCAGCGGTCGACAGCCTCGGTGACACCGACCTCAACGCCGGCGAAGCGTGGGCCCAGGCGCGGCGGCCCGCGGCGTTGGAGAAGGTGTATCGCCGCCTTACCGAGCTCGAAGGCTGGCTGGGCGAGCGCGACTACCTGGAAGGTCGCTTCACTGCGGGGGACCTGATGATGACCACGGTCCTGCGCAATCTTCGGCAGACGGAGATCGTCGCGGAGCGTCCGCGGCTGAAGGCCTATGTGGCGCGTTGCGAAGCTCGCCCGGCGTTCCAGAAGGCGCTGGAGGACCACCTGAGGCCGTTCAAGGCCAACGCGGCCTGACGTTCACGTCTCGCGATCGACCTAGGCGCTGAGCCGCAAGGGCGCGCGGCGCGGGGCGCGGTCGAGCAGTTGCACGTAGAGCCGGGTCAGGCCTTCGAAGGTGTGATCCCAGCTGTGACGGGTCTCGGCGCGTCGGCGCGCGGCAAGCTTCAGCGCTTCCACATCGCGGGCGAAGAGCGCCTCGACGGCGGCGGCCAAGCCGGCCGGATCGACACTGTCGGCCAACTGACCTACGGCCTCGTCGAGCAGCTCGCCCACCCCGCCCTTGTTTGGGCCGATCACCGGCAGGCCGGCGGCCATGGCCTCCAGAACCACGAGGCCGAAGATCTCGTTCTCGTTGGCGTGCAGGAAAGCGTCGCAGCTGGCGATAACGCTCGCCAGGCGCTCGGGCGCCCGCTCGAAGTCGATACAGGCGACGCGGCTGCTGTAGCGAGCGTCCTTACCGGCGCCGATCAGCACCAGGCGGTAGGGGTCACCGAGCTTCTCCACTGCGGCCACCATGGAGTCGATGTTCTTCTCCCTAGCCGGGCGCCCGGCGAAGACCAGCAGGCGAGAGTCCGCGGGGAACTCCAGGCGCCTGAGCAGACTCGCCCGGTCGCCGCGGCTGGGGTGGAAGAGGTCGACGTCGACGCCGAGCGGATGGACGCTGACCCGCTGCACCCCGGCGTCGGCCAGGCGGGCGGCGGTATGGCGGCTGGGCGCGACGACATGGTCGAAGCGTTGGTAGGCCTGGGCCCAAAGATTGAAGGTCGGCTGCTCGGCCCAGTCGCCGAGGTGCAGGGCCGCCAGCGTCGGCGCATCGGTGTGGCAGACGCCGACCACCGGAACGCCCAGCGTCTCGCCGGCTTCCATCGCCGCGTGGCCGGGCACGAAGACGTCGCCCGCCTCGATGATGTCAGGCTGAAGGACGCGCAGCACGGCGGCCCACTTGGTTGGGCTGGCGGGCATGCGGTAGCCGTCGCCGAACGGCAGCTTGGCGGCCGAGACAGTGTGGAACCCCGGCGACTCTGCGCGTGTCGCCGCGCCCGGCACGACCAGGGTGTGGCGCACGTCCGGCCGACGGCTCTCGAGCCAGCCCCGCTTGGCAGTCAGGTAGCGCTTCACGCCCCCGGAGCGGGGCGCGTACATCATAGTCGTATCGATCAGATGGAAGCTGGAGGCCGACCCGGCATGGTTGGAAACTTCGTCTACGCCCGGAAGCGACCGGTCCGGGCCTGGCGCGGCAACGTCGTACACTCGCTCGGCCCTTCGTTCCTCGAAAGCCATTGAGGCTGCTCCGGCTGAGGACGCAACAAAAAGCGCCGCCCTTCGATCCCGCTGGCGTTTGGCCTCACGCGCCTTCGGAGAGGTGCTCAGGCTTGCCGATCTTTTCCAAAGCTTGGCCAGGGGACTTGGGCCTTTCTCTACGAACGCTGAAGCTTCACGTTCAGATTGGGGCGGAACGGGGACTCGGCAAGGGTCTCAACGCGGATCGTAGGCTTTCGCGAACTCCGGCCTAGCGCCGATGTTGGGCAGGAATTGTGGATTTATCCGGGCGTGCGTCGCTTGCTCGAAGGCATAGCCAAGCGCCAACAGCCGCGCCTCGGACCAGGCCGGGCCGATCAGCGAAAGATTCACGGGAAGGCCGGAGACGTTGCCCATGGGCAAGGTGAGGTGCGGATAGCCGGAGACGGCCGGCAGGGTGGAATAGGAGCCCAGGCTTCGGCTTCCGTCGATCGGATCGACCATGAAAGCGGGTCCAGTGGAGGGGCCGACCAGGGCTTCGACGTTGTTGTCCTGCAGCATCTTGTCCAGAGCCTCACGCGCCACCTTACGCGCTGAAGCGCGTTTCTGCAGATAAGCTTCGTCGGTGATCGGGGGGGCCTTGGCGGCCTGCTCGAAGATCTCCTGGCCGAACAGCGGCGTTTCCAGTGGCTCCTGGGCGTTGAAGGCGATCAGCTGGTCGAGCGTGCGCGTCTTCACCTTGGCGGGTGTGGAGGCCAGGTAGCCGTTGAGCGAGGCCTTGAATTCGATGCGCATGGCTTCGCTCTCAGCGCCGGCGATCGCGTTCAGGGCAGAATCGTCCAGTCCTCTGACCTCAACCAGCACCGCGCCGGCTTTTTTCAGGGTCGCCAGGGACTCTTCATAGATCGCATCGGTTTGCGGCGAGCGGCCCGCGGTCATCCGCAGGACGCCGATCCGGGCGCCCTTGAGCGCATCGGCCTTGAGGCCAGAGAGGTAGTCGACCTTGTGGCTGTCGGCGTCCTTGGTCCACGGGTCGGCAGGGTCGGAGCCGGCGATGGCGCTCAGCACGGCGGCCGCATCGGCGACCGTCCGGGTCATCGGTCCCGGCGTGTCCTGTTCCGGCGAGATCGGCACGACATAGGTCCTGGAGACCAGGCCCACCGTTGGTTTCAGGCCCACCACGCCGTTGCTCGCCGCCGGGCAGGTGATGGAACCGTCCGTCTCGGTGCCGATGGCGTCGGTCGCCAGGCCGGCAGCCACGGCGGCGCCTGAGCCGGCGCTGGAGCCGCAGGCGGTACGATCGAGCGAATAAGGGTTGCGAACCAGGCCCCCAATCGCTGTCCAGCCGCTGATCGATCGGGTAGATCGGAAGTTGGCCCATTCCGACAGGTTGGCCTTGCCGATGATCACGGCGCCGGCGTCGGTCAGCCGGCGAACAAGCGGTGCGTCGCGGCCGGTGACATTGTCCTTCAGCGCCAGCGAGCCGGCGGTGGTCGCCGTGCCGTCGTCCGACTCGATGTTGTCCTTCAGGAGGACGGGAATGCCGTGGAGCGGCCCGCGCAGGTGACCTGCCTTACGCTCGGCGTCGAGTTTGCGGGCATCGGCCAGGGCGTGGGGATTGAGGGCGATCACGCTGTTGAGCCGGGGCCCGGCTTTATCGAGCGCCGCGATCCGCGCGAGATAGTCACGCACCAGGGCCTCGGAGGTCAGTCTTCCGGCCGCCATCGCAGCCTGCTGCTCGCCGCCCGAGGCGAATGGGCTAAGTGGCGCGGCCTGGGCGGTGACGGCGATCGTGGCGAGCACCCCAGCGAAGGTGAGTTCCCTGAACATCCGCGTCCCCCGACTCCGACCCGCCCATAGGAGCCGACCCCGAGTAAAAGCGCTAGCCGAGAACTCGCCTAGAAGGCGACTTGGGCGCCCAGTTCCACCACCCGAGACGGCGGGATTTGGAAGAAGTCGGCGGTGCGTACGGCGTTGCGGGTCAGGAAGACGAACAGCACGTCCAGGATGTGGCCGATCCCGCCGCTGCGCCGGGGCAAGAGCGTCCGACGGCTGAGGAAGAACGAGGTCCGCATGATGTCGAACTTCAGGCCCTTGGCGCGCGCCAGCGCCATGCCCTTGGCGACGTTGGGCGTTTCCATGAACCCGAAGGACAGGGTCATGGACTTGAAGCCGGGCGCGAGGTCGGTGACCTCGACGCGGTCGGCGTCCGCGACCCGCGGGCGGCGCGCAACCTTGACCGTCAACAGGACGACCTGCTCGTGCAGGACTTGATTGTGCTTCAGGTTGTGCATCAGGGCGGCGGGGACCGCCTGGGGACTGGAGGTGAGGAACACCGCGGCCCCCCGGGCCCGGAGCGGTGGCCTCTGGGTCAGCATGGGCAGCACGTCGGCGAGCGTCAGGTCGCTCTGCTCGGCGCGTGAGACCCGGGTCACCCCTCGCATCCAGGTCCACATGATCAGGATCAGGCCTGACGCGATCAGCAGGGGGACATAGCCGCCGTGCACGACCTTGGTCAGGTTGGCGGTCAGGAACGCAGCTTCAATCACCAGGAACGGCGAGAAGGCCAGCACGGCCTGCCAGATCGGCCGCTGCTTCAGCCGATGGATCGCCACCACCGCCAGCACCGACGAGGTGATCATCGCGCAGACCACCGAGACGCCATAGGCGTTGGCCAGGCCGTCCGATGACCTGAAGCCGAGGACAAGGGCTGCGACGCCCAGCGACAAGATCCAGTTGATCTGCGGCGCGTAGATCTGGCCGATCTGCGCCTCAGAGGTCGGACGAAGGGTCAAGCGCGGCAGGAGGCCCAGCTGCACCG
>DASXKT010000068.1:0-24608 GCA_036496685.1 Phenylobacterium sp. | reverse complement strand
CGCCTGGGCCTGGACCTGCGGCACGGCGTCCTGCGGGATCGTGAACTGCACATCGATCGGCGTGACCTCGGTCACCACCGCGATGCCGGTCGCACTGCCGGCCTGGATGTAGTTGCCAAGGTCGATGGCGCGCAGGCCGATGCGGCCGGCGACCGGGGCCACGACCTTGGAATAGCCGAGGTTCAGCTTGGCGGTGCCGACCGCGGCCTTGTCGGTCATCACCGTGCCTTCGAGCTGCTTCACCAGCGCGGCCTGGGTGTCGACGTCCTGGCGCGCGATGGAATCCTGCGCCAGCAGGGTGCGGTCTCGCTCTAGCAGCACCTTGGCGTTGGCCAGCTGCGCCTCGTCGCGGGTTTGATTGCCCTGCGCCTGCAGCAGCGCCATCTGCAGCGGCCTGGGGTCGATCACCGCCAGCGCCTGGCCCTTTTTGACCGTCTGGCCTTCCTTGAACAGGATCTCGGTGATCACGCCGGAGACCTGGGGCGTCACCGTGACCGTCGCCGCGGGCGTCACCGTGCCCAGCGCATCGAGGGTGATCGGCACATCGGAGGTCGTGGCCGTGGCCACGCCCACGGTGGTCGAGGGCCGCCGTGCGCCGCGTGCGCCGCCGAACCCGCCGAAGGCTCCAGGCGCGCCCGGGCCGCCGGGCCCCGCTGTCTTGCTGCCGTTCGCAAGCGAGATCGCCAGCCAGATCAGCCCGGCGAGCGCCGCCAGCACCAGGACGGCGATCCCCACGCGCCAGCCGGGGCGGCTCTCGACTCTGGCCCCGAGGCTCCTGGCTTGCGTGCGCTTGTCCATCATTCCTCCGGGGCGGCTTGCGGGGTGGTGACGCTCTGTGACTGGGCGCTCGCCGCTGCAAGCTTCGCCATAACACTTCTACAGGTCACGCTGTTCCAACGCAGCCGCAGGCGCGGTCGCGTTCGAGGCGTAACCATAGGCTCAACTAGGGCCTCCCAATGACAGGCGTCTTTCAGGCCTGCGTCTGAACCTTCCCGCTTTGCAATTGCGTGACGGTCCCGCAACGCGGCCCGAGAGCGCGACCGGCTTTGAGGGCGGCCGTCTTGACCGTCGTTCGACGAGCGCCGCATGCTCAAACATGGCCTACGAGCCGAAAACCAGGGCGACCGACGTCGATGTGGACGCCTTCATTGCAGGCTCGGCCAAGCCTGCGGACGGCGCGGTCCTCTGCGCGCTGATGCGACGGGTGAGCGGCCTGGAGCCGCGGATGTGGGGCCCGACCATCGTGGGTTTCGGCAAACGCGAATACGACCTCGCCGGCGGCCGGAAGGGCAAGACGTTGGCGATGGGCTTTTCGCCGCGGCGCCCAGGGCTCGTGCTCTACATCAAGCACGCCGACGGCTGGGACGACCGGCTGGCCCGGCTCGGCAAGCACGGCGCCGGCAAGGGCTGCCTCTACATCAACAGGCTCGCCGACGTGGACGAAGGTGTCCTCGAGGAGCTGGTGAGCGCCGCCTGGAACGCGACCGATCGGGTCTGACTTATCGGAACGCGAAGCTGAGCTTGGCGCCCAGGAAGCGGCCGTGCGGATCGACGCCATAGGCCGATGCCCCGCCCGTGTCGCTGTGCCCGGGCTGCAGGCCGCAGAGGAAGCCCAACGACCCGGTGGCGTTCTCGCGCTGGGAAAAGCGATGGTCGAGCGCCGTGCGGGCGAAGACCGCCGTCTCCAGGGGCTTGGTGATCGAAGTCGGAGCGAGCGGGTCGAGCGGATTGGCCAGGTCGACGACCGGCCGGCTCGCCGCTTCGGGAGCCTTCACGGGCAAGGCGGTGGCCGCAGTCTGCGCTCTAGCGGCGCCGGCGGCCGCCATGGCCGCGGCGGCGGTCAGGATCAGGATGATCTTCAGGCGACGGCGGCTCATCGATCAACGCTCCGTGGCGCAGGGTCCCCGCCCCCCAGATAGACCACTTCAGACCCGTTGTGACTAGCGAACCGCCCCGGCGGCCGCGCCGGCGGTCAGGCGGTCGATCTGCTGACGGATATGGGCGGCCTCGGCGGCGGTGTTGGCCAGCGAGACGGCGCGGTCGAACGCCTGCTTGGCCTCAACCTCGCGGCCGAGCTGCAGCAGGAAGGCCCCACGCGCGCCGAAGAAATAGAAATACCCCGCCAGCGCCGGCTCCAGCGGCTCGATCATAGCGAGCGCCTCCGCGGGGCCCCTGGCCTTGCTTACCGCCACCGCCCTGTTCAACGTCACCACCGGCGAGGGCTTCATGACCTCCAGCGCCGCATAGAGCTGGTCGATCCCCGCCCAATCGGTGTCCTGCGGCCGGGCGGCGCGGTCGTGCAGAGCCGCGATGGCAGCCTGCACTTGGTAGGGTCCGGCGCGACGGTGGCGCATGGCCTTGTCGATCAGCGCCAGACCTTCGGCGATCAGGTCGCGGTTCCAGAGCGAGCGGTCCTGGTCCTCGAGCAGCACGATCGCGCCGTCCGCATCGAACCGCGCCGGGCTGCGGGCGTGCTGCAGTAGCATGAGCGCGGTCAGCCCCATGATCTCGGGCTCGGTCTGGTAGAGCCGCTGGAGGAGGCGGGCCAGGCGGATGGCTTCTTCGCTCAGACGAGCGCGCACGTCGGCCGCATCGGAGCCGGCCGAGTAGCCCTCGTTGAACACCAAGTAGACCATCTCCATCACCGCCGCGAGACGCTCGGCGCGCTCAACGGGACCCGGCGTCTCGAAGGGAACCTCGGCCTTGGCGATCCTGGCCTTGGCGCGGGTGATCCGCTGCTCCATCGCCGCCTCGCCGACCAGGAAAGCGCGGGCGATCTGCTTCACCGAGAGGCCCGAGACGATCCTCAGCGCCAGCGCGATCTGCTGGGTCGCCGGCAGCTCCGGATGGCAGCAGATGAACATCAGCCGCAGGATGTCGTCGCGGTAGTGGGCCCCGTCCAGCCGCTCGGCCATCGGGGTTTCGACGTCGTCCACGTCGGAGATCATGTCCTCCGGCGGCAGTTCCGCCTGCTTGCTGCGCCGCCGCACCCCATCCAGCGCCGCGTTGCGTCCGACCATGATCAGCCAGGAGGCCGCGTCGCGCGGCGGACCCTTCTCGGGCCAGGTCTTCAGCGCCCGGAGGCAGGCCTCCTGGTAGGCCTCTTCCGCGGTGTCGAGATCGCGGAAATAGCGCAGCAACGCGCCGATCGCCTGGGGACGGGCCGAGGTTAGCGCCGCATCGATCCAGGCGATGTCGTTCATCCGACGCCGACTCCCTCCGGCAGGGTCCCGGGCACGAACAGGCGCAGTGGGCGGATCTCATAGGCGCCGCCCGGATTGGCGCGGCCGAGGTCGCCAGCGATCTCCAGCGCCTCCTCCAGGTCCTCGCAATCGACGACGTAGAAGCCCAGCAACTGCTCCTTGGTCTCGGCGAACGGGCCGTCGATCACCATCGGCGGGTCGCTCTTTCGCAGGGTGGTCGCCGCCGTGGTCGGCAGGAGCCGGAGGGACGGGCCGAGCTTTCCCTTTTCCGCTAGTTTCGAGTGCACGGCGCCGAGCTTCGCCATGACCTCATCGTCTTCCGCCTTCGACCAGGAGAAGACGACCTCTTCGGAATTGTAGCAGAGCAGGGCGTAGAGCATGGGCTTCCTCGACGGGCTTAGGACGCCCCAGCCTAAGCACCGCCGACAGCCGTCCGCAAAATAGTTCGGAAGGCGTGGTCCGCCCGCATTGTCTGTGTAGTGACGGAAGGTTAACTCACAGCAACGTGTTCACGGACCTGCGCTATTCAGATCGCGCCGCGCGCCGCAACAAACCATGCTGAAGGTGCATGGGGGACGGATGCTCAACGAAAGCCGGCTGACCGAATTGCTGCATGCCATGGCCGGCGGTGACGGCCACGCGGCCGGAGAGCTCTACGGCCTGATCGGTGGGCGGTTGCACGGGCAGGCGCAGCGGATCCTGCGCGATCCCGGGCTCGCCGAAGACGCGGTGCAGGAAGCCTTCCTGAAGATCTGGCGCAACGCGTTCCGCTATGACGAGGCTAAGGGCGCGGCCTCGGCTTGGATGTCGGTGATCGCCCGCCGCGTCGCGCTCGATCGGCGGCCGCCCATTGCCGCCCTAACGCTGCCCGAACTCGAGGCGCCCAGCGTCGATCCTGACTACGTTCACCCAAGATTGAGGGAGAGCCTGGCTGAATTGCCGGACCTGCATCGGAAAGCCCTCGTGCTCATGTATGTCTACGGATTGAGCCACTCGGAATTGGCGGCCGCCATGAATGCGCCGCTGGGCACGGTGAAAAGCTGGGTCCGTCGGGCGAGCGCCGCCCTGAAAGAGAAACTGGAGCGATGAGCCGCAAGCCCGCTAGCGATGCGGACGCGTGGATCGAGCCCACCGCCAGCGAACTGGCGATGGCCAGCCTCGACATGGCCATGCCGGCCAGCGATCCGCCGGCCGGGCTGTGGGCGCGCATCGAAGCGGACCTCGCCGCCGCTCCTCAGAGCCGACAGCCGGTGCAACCAGCGGAGGCCGCCCAGGCAGTCGAACGCTACGAGGGCGGTGTCTGGCGCACCCTGGCGCCCGGCGTGCGCATGAAGCGCTTATGGGGCAAGCGGACCCTGCTCTTCGAATGCGAGCCCGGCGCGGTGGTCCCACCGCACCGCCACCGCACCTTCGAGCACTCCCTCATCCTCTCCGGCGACGTCACCAGCGACGACGGTGATTTCCAGGCCGGCGACTACATGGGCATGGCCGCAGGCTCGATGCACGGCGCCTGGACCACCCGCGCCGGCTGCCGGGTGCTCATCCAGTACGAAGACGCCTGACGCGCGGCCCGGTGATGGATGAGCTCCTCACCGCCCGGCTCCGGCTCCGGCGCGCCCGGAGCGAAGACCTCGCCGATCTGCACGCCGTGTTCAGCGATCCGCGGGCGATGCGCTACTGGTCGACGCCGCCGCACACGGACCTCGCGCAGACTCAGGCGTGGCTCGAGGCCATGATCGGCGCCCCGCCGGCGGAGAGCGAGGATTTCGTCATCGAACTGCGCACGGGCGAGCATCGCGGCGTGGTCGTCGGCAAGGCCGGATGCTGGCGGGTTCCCGAGGTCGGCTTCATCCTGCGGCCGGACCTCTGGGGGCAGGGGCTAGCCGGTGAGGCGATGAGCGCGGTCCTCCCGCGGGTGTTCGACCGCTTTCCGGTCCCCGCCCTGGTCGCTGACGTCGATCCGCGTAACGCCGCCAGCCTCAACCTTCTTGTCCGGCTGGGCTTCCGCGAGACGCACCGCGCCCCACGAACCTGGCTGGTCGGGGACGAGTGGTGCGACAGTATCTACCTCGCCCTGCCGAGGCCCGGCGCTGAGGGTTGACCGCCGCCTCGTCGCCCCGCAAACCCCGGCGGTGACGCCCCCGAAAGCCCAGCTCCCGCACCACCATCACCACGGCCTCGGCATCGCCTACCGGGTGATGGCCATGGCGTGCATGGCCTGCCTTTCGGCGATCGTGAAGTGGACCGGCCAGCGCGGCGTGCCGGTCTTCGAGATCATCTTCTTCCGCAACCTCTTCGCCTTCGTGCCCCTCGGCCTCTACATCTGGCGCACCACAGGCTTCTCGGTGCTGCGGACCCGCCGGCCGGTCGGACACCTGACCCGCAGCGCCATCGGCCTGTTCGGTATGGTGTGCGGCTTCTCCGCCGTGCAGCACCTGCCGCTCACGGAGGCCACCGCCTTCAACTTCGCCTCGCCGCTGTTCATGACCGCGCTCTCGGCGCTGATCCTGCACGAGCCGGTCGGACGCCACCGCTGGGGCGCGGTGATCGTGGGCTTCCTCGGCGTGCTGATCATGGTGCGGCCGCAGCCCGGCCACATGAACCTTACGGGCGTCTCCCTGGCGTTGGCGGGCGCGGTGGGCGCGGCCGGCGCCATGGTCGCGATCCGCCAGATCGCCACCACCGAGAAGGGGCCGACCATCGTCTTCTACTTCACGGCGGCGGGAACAGTGCTGGGTCTGGTCGGCTCGGCCTTCAACTGGGTGACGCCGGACCCACTCACACTCGGCCTGTTGGTGCTGGGTGGATTGATCGGAGGCGTCGGCCAACTCTTGCTCACCGAAGCGATCCGCACTGCGCCGGTCGGCGTCGTGGCGCCCTTCGACTACACCCAGCTGATCTGGGCCAGCGCCATCGGCTTCCTGGTCTGGGGCGAACTCCCCCACGCCGCGACCCTAATCGGCGCCCTCGTGGTTGCGGGCAGCGGGGTCTACATCCTGCACCGCGAGCTGGTCCTTCGCCGCAGCGCCACGGCCGCCGTCGCCTGATGATCTCGGGATCGGCTTGACGCCGCGTCACCTTCGCGTTGACAGCTGAAGCCTGCAGGAGGACTCTTGGTAAGAACGCCGGTACGCGGCGTATGGCCCCGCACCGGCGTGCAAGGAGCGAAGCTGATGAATCGGCTCATTCTGTGCGCGGCGGCGCTCGCTGCGCTGGCGGCCGCAACGGGAGCCAAGGCGTCGGTGACGGTGATCGGCGGCGGCCAGGCCGAAGCCTGCTCGAGGGCGGCGCTTGCCGGCCGTTCGGAGCCGCGTTTCGAAAACGTCTGCACCAAGGCGCTCGAGGAAGAACAGCTCGACGCCCGCGATCGGGCCGGCACATACGTCAACCGCGGCATCCTGAAGATGCGCCGCATGGACTTCGAGGCGGCCACCAAGGACTTCAACCAGGCCGTCCACACGAAGCCGGACCTTGGCGAAGCCTACGTCAATCGCGGCGCTGCCTTCATCGGCGAGCATCGCTACGCCGACGGGCTCACCGACCTCAACAAGGGCATCGAGCTCGGCGTCGAGGAGCCGGCCAAGGCCTACTACAATCGGGCGCTGGCCTACGAAGGCCTGGACGACGTGAAGTCGGCCTATTTCGACTACCAGAAGGCCGTCGAGCTCAGCCCCGACTGGTCCGCGCCCAAGCAGGAGCTCGCCCGCTTCCACGTCGAGCGTAAGGACTAGGACGCCCTGGCGCGGGCGTACGGCGGCGCCCATATCGGGGTCCAAGGAGGCGCGCATGCGTGCGCTGGTTTTCCTCATGGCTCTCGGCGCCGCGGCGCCGGCGACGGCCCAGGACTTTCGGGCGCTGGGCTTTGCGCGCGACGCGGAGCTGACCGCTCAGGCTCAGGCCGCCCGCAGCCGGGACATCGCGATCACCAACGACCTCTCGACGCTGCAGTCCCGCGTCCAGACGAACCAGGCGCTCAGCGACATCGCGGCGCTCAGGGTTGCCCCCGCCATCCCCACTGTCGCGTTGCCGCCGGGTGCGCCGCCCCCGAAAATCGACCCCGGCGACCTGACGAGCATTCCAGATGCGACGCTGGCCGCGTCCAACGCCCGGGTGCGCGCCGCCGCCGGCAATCGTCACTGAGCCGCCGGAAACGGAGCGGCGTTTCGACCCAATTGAACCGGCGCCTTCGGCGGAGCATCTGGCGAACGGCTGCGTTGTGAGCTGAGGCTGTTCTTGAGGTCTACGAGGAAGGTCATCCCATGAAGTGGGAAGAAGGCGACGAGTCCGGCAACATCGAGGACCGCCGCGGGCTGGGCCCGGTGGGGGTCGGTGGTCTCGGCATCGGCGGGGTCGTGCTGGCGCTGATCGGCTACTTCGTCTTCGGCGTCAGCCCGCAGCAGACGCTCGATGCGGTCAACGGCGGCGGACCCGACGCGGCGGTCCAGCAGCAGCAGGCCGGCGTCCGCGGCGCGCCGACAGACGAGGAGGGCCGCTTCGTCGATGTCATCGCCACCTCGGTCGACGAGGTCTGGACGCAGATCTTCCGCCAAAGCGGCGCGACCTACCGCCCGCCGGCCGCCGAGGTGCTCTACGACCGATCCACCGTCACCGGCTGCGGCCTCGGCCAGTCGGCCATGGGGCCGTTCTATTGCCCGCAGGATCACAAGGTCTATCTCGACCTCGCCTTCTGGCAGGAACTCAACCAGCGCTTCGGCGCCTCGGGGGAGGCGGCGCGCGCCTATGTGATCGCCCACGAGATGGGCCACCACGTGCAGACCCTCCTGGGTGACGACCGCCAGGCCCGGCGGCTCGGCGACCGCGGTGCGAGCTCGGGCTCGGTGCGCCTGGAACTCCAGGCCGACTGCTACGCCGGGGTCTGGGCTGCCCACGCCGCGGAAGTCTCCGGCGGCAAGGTGGCGCTCGATCCCAAGGACATCGAGGATGGCCTGGGCGCTGCGGCCGCCGTGGGCGACGACACCCTGCAGCGCGAGACCACCGGCCAGGTGGTCCCCGACAGCTTCACCCACGGGACCTCCGCGCAACGGATGCGCTGGTTCCACACCGGCTTCACCACCGGCGACCCCGCCGCCTGCGACACCTTCAGCGCTGCGAAGCTGTAACTAGAGCTAGCGCTTGGCGCGGCGGGCTCGGTCTTCCAGTTCGACTTGAGAGACGGTCCTGGGAAGTTCGTCGAGGGTCAGCTTGCCGTCGCCGCGCTTGTCCAGGCGCGCGAAGCGCCGGTCGGCGGCGGCCAGGAATTCCTGCTTGGTGATCCTTCCGTCGAGGTCGGTGTCGGCGGCCATCAACGGCTCGGCATCGCCCAGAAGTGTGTAAGCCGCTGCACCCACCAGTTCTTGGTGTTGCCGGCGCTGCGAGTTCAGCCCAGGGAGCGGTCCCTGGGCGCCAGGCTGGCCGATGGGCCCGCCGTTCAGGATATCGCCCAGCTGTCCGTGCGGCTGGCTGCTCGTCTGCGCCAGGATGAACTGCGCGCCGTCCCGTCCAGGGCGGGTGAGGGCGCCGAGCTTCGGCTCCTCGCGACCGAACACGTCGGGGACGACCTTGTGCTCGTAGAAGCCGATCTCGGTCCCGTCGAGGATGCCGTTGCCATCTGAGTCCAGGGCATCGAAGAACCCGGCGTGGTCGGCGCGGAACTCCGCCTTGTCGATGACTCCGTCGTGGTTGAGGTCAGCCTGCTTGAACCACACGACCACCGGATAGGGATCTCCGGGTCGGCCGCGATAGGGCTCACCGGCAGGGCTGATGAACAGCTGGGTGAAGCCGCCGACCAGATGGGCGCCGCCGACGGCCGGCTGGGCGACCGCCAGCCCCGCCGCCACGCTCGCCGCCAGGCCACCGACGGCCAGGCCAACAACCGCCAATCTCGTCCGCGACATCGTCAAGCTCCCAAAGCGGCCGGTACGGGCTCGAGTCCCAGGCAGACCGCAACGCAGCGTCGGGCCAGCAGCTCGCCGGGGTCGATGAACGCCACGCGCGCGTCCTTGGGCCTCATGGCGAGCGGCGCCTCGGTGCAGCCGGCGATCACCGCCTCCGCGCCGTCCGCGACCAGGTCGGCGGCGTAGCTCGCCATCTCACGGCGCACGGCCGGTCCCACGTCGCCGGCCTTGATCTTGTAGATCGTGGCCATGAACTCTTCCTGCCGCTTGGCGTCGAGGGTGATCAGGCCCATCGCCTGGGCCGCCAGGTACTCGCGATAGAGCCTGAGCGCGCCCTTCGTACCCAGCACACCTACGCGCCTGGCGCCATGGTCGCGGGCCTCGCGGGCGGCGGTCTCGATCATGTCGATCAGCGGCAAGCCGCTGGCCCGCTGGATCAGGTCGGCGTGGGCATGGGCGGTGTTGCAGGTGATCGCGAGCACGTCGGCCCCGGCTCCGGCCAAGGCGCCGGCCATCTCCGCCAGCACCGGTCCGGCGCCCGATCCGGCCAGGTTGCGGTCCGGCACCTTGGGGTTGATGTCCACCAGCACGCGGATGTGGTCCTGGTCGGTCTTCGCAGGCGTGAACGCCTGCAGCTTGGTCAGGAAGTCCAGCGTCGCCGCCGGGCCCATGCCGCCCAGCACGCCCAGGACGAGCGAGGTGTTGGACGAGCCTTCCGCCATCAGAGGTGACCGTCCAGCACGGACTGGTAGCCGAACAGCCCCTGCGCGCCACCGGTGTGCAGGAAGACCACCGTCTCGCCGTCGAAAGCCCCGGCCTTGGAAAGCGCGATCAGCCCCTTCATCGCCTTGCCGGTATAGACCGGGTCCAGGATGATCGCGTCAGTGCGGGCCGCCAGCTTCAAAGCCTCGATCACCGCCTCGTCCACCAGGCCATAGCCCGCGCCGACGTAGTCGCAGTCGGCGACCACCATGTCGCGGGTCACCCGGTCCTTATGGCCCAGGAGGTCGGCGGTCTCGACCGCCAGCTTGAAGACATTGGCTTCCTGCGCTTCCTTCGGCGCGCGTACGCCGATGCCCAGGATCGGGATGTCGGCACCCATCACCGCGATGCCGGCCACCAGGCCCGCGTGCGTGCCTGCGCTGCCGGTGGCGGTGACGATCCGGTCGATCTCCAGGCCAAGCTCGTTGGCCTGGCTGACGATCTCCATGGCGCATTCGACGTAGCCCAGCGCCCCGATCACGTTCGAGCCGCCGCCTGGGATCACATAGGGCCGGCCGCCACGCTCGGCGACCTCGGCGGCCACCTCGGCCAGCGCGGCGTTCATGTCCGTCCCGCCCGGTACGCGGCGGATCGCGGCCCCCATCAGCTCGTCCAGCAGCACGTTGCCGCCCTGGGTGTAGTCGACGGCGTTGGAGCCGGTGCGCTCCTCCAGGATGATCTCGCAATCCATGCCGAACCGCGCCGCCGCGGCCGCGGTCTGGCGCACGTGGTTCGACTGCACCGCGCCCTGGGTCACCAGCGTGGTGGCGTCGTTGGCGAGCGCATCGCCCAGCAGGTATTCGAGCTTGCGGGTCTTGTTTCCACCACCGGCCAGGCCGGTGCAGTCGTCGCGCTTGATCCATAGGTCCGGCCCCCGCAGCGCCTCGGTCAGCCTGGGCAGGGGCTCCAGGGGCGTGGGCAGGTGGGCGAAACGGACGGGGTTGAAGCGGGCGAGATGCATGCCCCTGGCCCTACATCGAACCTCGAGCGAGGGACAGTCCCTACGGCCGCAACCCGCGCGGCAGGGCCGCGGCCTCTTCCGGCGTCAGCCTGGTCAGGCTGTCGACGATGCAACGGCTGGTCATGGTGGTGACATCGAGGTCCAGCGCGGTGCAGATGCGGCCGGTGCTGGGACGATCGCGCAACACGATGGTGTCCGACGAGGTGGTCCCGGCGAAGCAGTTGTTGTGCATGGTCGCCCGATAGATCGAACGGTTACCCGAGACGCCGATGTACATGGTGTTGTTGCCGTCGGTCGTGTGGTTGCCGATGCTGCGGACGTTGATGCAGCGACCCGCATCCTCCGCCTGGGCGGGGAGGGCCAATGCGAGGGCAAGGGTCGAGCCGATCAGCGCTAGGGCTAGCTTCATGGGACACCTCCTGGGCGACAACCCGTCATGCCTGCGCTTTTTCCGGTGAACCGCCGTTGAACGGGACGGCCGCGCCGCTCAGGCCTCGACGCCACGCAGCTCTTCGAATTGCTGCTCGCTGATAGCATAGCACTCGCAGGCGCGAGCCATTAGGGCATCACGGTCGACAATGGTCAGGTGGCCACGGGAATAGCTGATGACCCCTGCCTTCTTCAGTGCTGCGGCCATCAGACTGACCGTGGTGCGCTGCACGCCGGTCATCACCGCCAGGTAGTCCTGGGTGAGCGGAAGGACGTCGGTCCCTATCCGGTCCTGTGTCATCAGCAGCCAGCGCGCCAGACGGCCTTCCGCGTGGTGCGCGAGGTTGCAACCTACGCCGAGCTCGGCCTGCTGGCTCAGCCCGCGGGCGTGGCGCAGCGTGAGCTCGACCAGAAGGGGGCTGACCGCCAGTCGGGCGCGATAGGCCTTGGAACTGAGTGTCAGCGCCGCTCCGCTCACTTGGACAAAGATCCGCGAGGTCGCAGGCTGATCGGTCACCGCGTCCAGCAACGCCGGCGCGCTCTCGCGGCCTATAGTGGTGGTTTCCACCAGCCTGCCGTCTCGCATCACCGAGACGATGGAAATGCAGGCGCTGCTCGGGAAATAGAGCGTGCTCACCGTGTCGCCAGGCTCGTAGAGCGGCTGGCCGCGCGAGAGGCTGACTTCCTTGAGTTGCGGCGTTAGGTGGGCGGCGTCGTCGTCTGGCAGGGCGCGAAGCAGGAAGTTCCTGAAATGCATCTCCGTCCCTCGCCGCGGCGCGCGGCGTACTGGACTGACTCCTGCGCCAGTTGGACCAAGAATCCCAACTCTAAATGTAGGAATTTGGATGTTTTCGATGCTCACCGCAAATGTGAACGTCGGTTCATTGCAACTAAATGTCGGGTACAATATTTATAAATTAGCCAGACGAGATTTCGTTTGGCGGCGGATTTGGTCCTATGTTCGCTCCAGAACCGCTTCCACATGCGGCGATCACCGACGCTTTGCAGATTTGTGTCATCGACGGCGAGGTCGTCTTCCTGGGCGGCCGACTCGGCTTCTCGATGACTCCCACGGCGGCCGCAGAGACCAACCTCAGGCTGGCGAAGTTGCTGACCAGGCCGCCGGAGCCAAGCCTCGGCTCTAGCGCCCGCTGAACACCGGCTCGCGTTTCTCGACGAAGGCCTTGGCCGCCTCGCGGTGGTCCGCGGTCTGGGCCGAGTGCACGTGGTGGGTGACCTCCATGTCCAGGCACTCGTCTGGATCGCCGGCCATGGCGCGGTTCAGGTTCTCCTTCATGTAGCGGAAGCAGACCGTGGGCCCCGCGGCCAGTCGCTTGGCGATCTCGCGGGTCTTGGCGACCAGGTCCTCAGGCTCCACGACCCAGTTGGCGAGTCCGAGCCGCAGAGCCTCCTCGGCGCTGACCCGCTCGGAGAGGAAGTAAAGCTCGCGCGCCTTCGCCGAGCCCACCAGCTGGGTCATGAAATAGGTGCCGCCGTAGTCGCCGGCGAGGCCCACGCGCGCGAAGGCGGTGGTCAGGAACGCGGTCTTCGCCATGACCCTGAGATCGCAGGCCAGCGCCAGCGACAAGCCGGCCCCGGCCGCCGCGCCCGGCAGGGCCGCGATAGTGGGCTTGGGCATCGAGAACAGCTTCCCCGCCGTCCCGCGCTGGTTGACCCGCTGGCGGTGGATGGCGTGGTCGATGCTGGCGCCCGCGCCGCCGGCTGCGTTGCGGTCGGCCATGCCCTTCACGTCGCCGCCGGCGCAGAAGCCCTGGCCCGCACCAGTCAGCACCACGCACCTGACGTCGGCGTCGAGCTCAGCCTCGGCCAGCTGGCGGGCCAGCGCCTGGTTCATGTCGTCGCTCATCGCGTTGCGGGCCTGCGGGCGATTGAGCGTCAGCGTCAGTACGCCGTCCTCCACCTCGGCCAGCAGGTCGGGCGTGCCGGTGTCGCGATTGGCCATGGCGGATCCATCCCTTCGTTCGTTGCTGCCGAACCCTAGGCCTTGACGCCCACGGAACGGAAGCCTGTAGGCTGCCTGGATTACAGGAGAGCCGGACCATGCGCCTTCGACAGATCGCTTTGGTAGGCAAGGACCTCGCGGCGGCCGAGGCCGACATCCGCGCGGTCCTGGGCCTCGACTACGCCTACGACGACCCGGGCGTCGGCAAGTTCGGCCTGAAGAATGCGGTGTTCCCGGTGGGCGAGACCTTCCTCGAGGTCGTCTCGCCGAAGCAGGAAGGCACCACCGCCGGCCGGCTGCTGGAAAAGCGCGGCGGCGATGGCGGCTACATGGTCATCCTGCAGGTCGCGGATATCGCCGAGGCCCGCGCGCGCGTCGCCGCGGCCAACGCCCGCGTCGTCGAACAGGCCGACCTGCAGGGCGGCGCCGTGGCCATGAGCCATGTGCATCCGCGAGACGTCGGCGGGGCGATCCTGTCGCTGGACTACATGGATCCGTGGGAGCGCTGGGAGTGGGGCGGCCCGGGCTGGCGCGATCACGTCCGCACCGACACCTCCCTGGGGATCGTCGGCGCCGAACTGCAGGGGCAGGATCCCGGCGCCATGGCGCGCCGCTGGGGCGAAGTACTCGGCCGCGAGCCCTCACCGGCCGGCGAAGGATGGCGCATCGGCCTCGATGGCGGCGAGATCAGGTTTGTCGCCATCCGCGACGGCCGCGGCGAGGGCCTCGGGGCCTTCGACGTGGCCGTGCGCGATCCCGCCGCCGCCACGGAGGCCGCCAAGGCGCGGGGCGCCCTCGATGCCGAGGGCGCGGTCACCCTTTCCGGAACGAGGGTGAATCTTGTGCAGGGGTGATTTTTTCGCGCCGCCTCTAGAAGAAATGATGGCGTAACGTCGGTTTCCCGGCAGACGGTCCCAACCCGTCGTGCGCATAACCCTGCGCTTTGGGAGGAAACGCCCGATGTCGAGCCGGCAGCGCTATGGCATCTTTCGCGTCGGTCGGCGGTGGCGCCTGGCCTGCGACGACAGCACAAGCCTCGACTTTGTAGCGCTGACCGACGCGCTTGCGGCGGCCGACGTGCTGGTTCGCGCGCACGAAGCCTGCGGCGATATCTGCGAGGTCGTGGTGCAGGACCGTAACGGCCGGCTGATCAGCTTGCCTGGCGCCGGGCACATCGGTCTCGGCCTAATCGCCGAGGAAATCCTCGCTGAGGATTTCGGACCCGCTGAGCCCACACGATGGGCTGTTGGCCGGATCGGCTCTTTCGCTGGAACCGCATAGGGCCTAACCTCCAAGTCTCCTCGGGGCGCCGCGCTGGAGCGGCTGAGAGGCGGGTGATCCCGCGACCCGTCGAACCTGATCCGGGTCATGCCGGCGAAGGGAAGGAAGCGGTTCCGACCTGACGCCCATGGTCCGTTCGCATGAACGAGGCCGCGAGCGATGAACAAGCCAACCGGAAACCTTGAGCCTGCCCAGATTCCGACCGGCGAACGGCCCGGATCGCGCAAGGTCTACCAGCCGGGGGTGCTGTGGCCCGACATCCGCGTGCCGTTCCGCGAGGTGGCCGTCCACCCCTCGGCCAACGAGCCGCCGCTGACCCTCTACGACCCCTCCGGCCCCTACACCGACCCGACCGCGACCATCGACATCGAGAAGGGCCTGTCGAAGGTGCGTGAGCCCTGGGTCGTCTCCCGCGGCGACGTGGAGATCGTCGAGAACCCCCGCAAAGTGAAGCCGGAGGACAACGGCTTTGCGAAGGGCGAGCACCTGGCGCCTCAGTTCTCCGCCCCGCGCCGGGTCTACCGCGCCCGGCCTGGCGCCAACGTCACCCAGCTGGAATACGCGCGCCGCGGGCTGATCACGCCCGAGATGGAATACATCGCCATCCGCGAGAACCTGCGCCGTCAGCAGGGCGATCCGACCATCCGTGACGGCGAGCCCTATGGTGCGGTGATCCCGGACCACTGCACCCCGGAGTTCGTCCGCGACGAGGTGGCCGCCGGCCGCGCGATCATCCCGGCCAACATCAACCACACCGAGCTCGAGCCGATGGCGATCGGGCGCAACTTCCTGGTCAAGATCAACGCCAACATCGGCAACTCGGCCGTCCTCTCCACCGTCGCCGACGAGGTGGACAAGATGGTCTGGGCGATCCGCTGGGGCGGCGACACGGTCATGGACCTGTCCACCGGTCGCAACATCCACAACATCCGCGACTGGATCGTCAGGAACTCGCCGGTCCCGATCGGCACCGTGCCGATCTACCAGGCCCTGGAGAAGGTGAACGGCGTCGCCGAGGACCTGAACTGGGAGGTGTTCCGCGACACCCTCATCGAGCAGGCCGAGCAGGGCGTCGACTACTTCACCATCCACGCCGGCGTGCGCCTGCCGTTCATCCCGCTCACCGCCAAGCGCGTCACCGGCATCGTCAGCCGCGGCGGCTCGATCATGGCCAAGTGGTGCCTGGCCCACCACCGCGAGAACTTCCTCTACGAGCGGTTCGAAGAGATCTGCGAGATCATGAAGGCCTACGATGTCTCGTTCAGCCTGGGCGATGGCCTACGACCCGGCTCGATCGCCGACGCCAACGACGAGGCCCAGTTCGCCGAGCTGCGCACGCTGGGCGAGCTCACCAAGATCGCCTGGAAGCACAACGTCCAGACCATGATCGAGGGCCCGGGCCACGTGCCGATGCACAAGATCAAGGCCAACATGGACGAGCAGCTGAAGCACTGCCACGAGGCGCCGTTCTACACGCTCGGTCCGCTGACGACGGACGTCGCCCCCGGCTACGACCACATCACCAGCGCGATCGGGGCGGCCATGATCGGCTGGTTCGGCACCGCCATGCTCTGCTACGTGACCCCCAAGGAGCACCTCGGCCTGCCGGACCGCGAGGACGTCAAGCAAGGCGTCATCGCCTACAAGATCGCCGCCCACGCCGCGGACCTCGCGAAGGGCCACCCAACCGCGCGCGCTTGGGACGACGCGCTCTCGCGCAGCCGCTTCGAGTTCCGCTGGGAGGATCAGTTCAACCTCGGGCTCGACCCCGAGACGGCCCGCGAATACCACGACGAGAGCCTGCCCAAGGAGGCCTTCAAGACCGCCCACTTCTGCTCGATGTGCGGCCCCAAATTCTGCTCGATGAAGATCAGCCAGGATATCCGCGACGCCGCCCGCAAGCAGAATGAGGTTGACGCCGGTCTCGAACAGATGGCCCAGAAATTCCACGACCTGGGCGGCGAGATCCAGGTGCCGGTGACCCCGGCGGAATGACGACCGCCCTGTCCCGCCGAGGGCTGCTCGCCGCCGTCGGCGCGCTGGCGGCGTCGCCCGCCCTCGCGGAGGACCCGCCACTTAAGGACGCGCTCGACTACGCCCGGGAACAGAAGACCACCGGGTTCCTGATTGTCCGTGATCGGAAGACCCTGGCGGAACGAAACTGGGCGCCGGGGCCGGACGCCAGCGCGTTCCGCGCCTTCGCCTACGAGACCACGCCGGAGGGCGCCCTCCTGGAGGACGTCGCCTCCCAGCAGAAGAGCTTCGTCTCGATGCTCGCCGCCATCGCCATCGACAAGAACCTGCTGGACGTCGAGAGGCCGGTGTCAGACCACCTGGGCTCCGGCTGGTCGAAGGCCACGCCAGAGCAGGAGCGGGCGATCCGGGTCATCCACCTGCTGACGATGAGCTCCGGCCTGACCGAGAAGTTCGCCTATGAAGCCCCGGCCGGGTCCAGGTTCTTCTACAACACCTCGGTCTATGCAGTCATGAAGCCGGTCCTGGCCGCGTGGCCAAGCAGCCCCTTGAGACGATTACCGCTCAGTGGCTGACCCAACCCGCCGGAATGAGCTTCACCGCCTGGCGCAAGCGGCCCGCCGCCTTTGCCGACGTGGGCAATCCCACCGGCCTCGTGACCAGCCCGCGGGACGTGGCGACGTTTGGCCAGCTCGTCCTGGACGGCGGCCGGGCCAAGTCCGGTGTCCGCATCGTCTAAATCTCAAGGCGATGTTCGCGCGCTCGCCCACCAACCCCGCCTACGGCCGGCTCTGGTGGCTGAACGGCAGCGCCGAAACCGTCCGCCCTGGCGGCCGTGCGACGCCGGGCCAACTGATCCCTGCCGCGCCCGCCGATCTCGTCGCGGCGCTGGGCGCGCTTGGCCGCAAGCTCTACGTCGTGCCCAGCCGCAAGCTGATTGTCGTCCGCATGGGCCAGAACCCGCCCGACGCCGACTTTGACCAGCAACTCTGGCTCCGACTTTCGAAGGCGTTTGCCTAGGAAAGGGCCTCCGCGCGAAGCCGTCTTACCCGCCGGCCACCATTCTCGACGTATCCGCGAGAAGCTTCGCAAAGCTCGCGGGCGAGAGCGACACCGAGCCCTCGAACGGAAAATCCAGCATCGCCACCAGCACCAGGACCATCACGGTCGTGGCGGTGAACACGCTCGCCAACAGGACATGACCCAAGCCCTCGGTCGTCGCCAGCAGCACGAGCGTGACGAGCGCCGTCGCGAGCACCCCGAGAACGAGCCACAGCGCCACCGGCAGGCTCTGGTCTATCTGGAAGATACGCGTTTCCCGGTCGCGCCTGGCTTGGGCAAGCTGCGACAGGATCTGGCTCTGGATGGTCACTCCGCTCGGGCCGGTGGTGTCCAGCTGAACGGCTTGCTCGATGATCAGGCGAAAATCGGTCAGCGCCGCCTCGCTCTTGGTCCGGCCCGTCGCCATCGTGGGCCACTCATCGTCGACGACGGCGTTGGCGTAGGTGATGATCGCCAGGTTCACCGGCTTGCCGGCGTGGTTCGGCAGCGCATGGGCCAGCGCCGAAGCGCCGAGCAGGGCGCCGACCTCGCCGCTGATCGCCTGCTCCGCCGTGCGATGCTCCGCCCAGACCTGGCTGAACACGAAGGCCAGCAGAAGTGCGAACATCGTCCCGAGTTGGGCGAAGATCCTGGCGGCCTCGTCGGAATACTTGCGCCGCAGATCCCTCGACACGAAACGATCGACGACAAGGCTCGCCACAGCCGCCGCCGCGGCGCTCGCGACGATGATCAGCAGGGCCGTGAGATAGCTCATCGGCGCAGCGACCCTGGACGTCTCATTCGGCTACCCCGCATAGGCGAGGAGCCCGGCCTTTCGGCCGGGCTCCCGCGACTCTCGACCGCAGCTTGAGAGGGCTAATCAGAAGTTGATGTCGATCGTCGAACGGCGGTTCAGCGGTTCCTTTACGTTATCGCCGGTGTCGACCGCCGGTTGGGTTTCACCCTTCCAGTCGACGGACAGGGCGGTCTGGGCGACGCCCAGTCCGACCAGAGCGTCGGCGACGGCCTTGGCGCGACGTTCCGACAGACGAACGTTGTAGTCCGCCGAGCCGGAAGTGTCGGTGTGCCCGATGATCACGACCTTGGTGGCGTGACCGGCGGAGGAGTAGTTCGCCGCTTCCTGGATCACCGTCTGAGCTTCCGGCGTCAGGATGTACTGATCCCACGGGAAGTAGATGATGTACTGCTTCGCCTCATAAGCCGGCGGCGGCGGCGGCGGCGGCGGCGGCGGCGGAGGCGGGGGAGGCGGAGGCGGGGGAGGCGGCGGAGGCGGGGGTGGCGGCGGCGGAGGCGGCGCGAACCTGTAGTCGACCCCGACGCGTAGGATGTTGGTCTTGACGTTGGCTTCCGACGTCAGGGCGGCGAAACCGTTGGGGCCTACCGCGGTAGTCCGAACGGTTCCGAAGTCGGCATAGAGCCACTCGCCCTTGACCGACCAATTCTGATTGAACGCGTAGCCGCCGCCCAGGCCGGCGATCCAGCCGGTCCTGGTCGAACTCTTCTCGGTCGCAAAGGCGTCCGCCGCACTACGCGAGTCGGCGAACTCAAGCCGCGCCTTGACGTCGGCGAAGGCGACCCCGCCGGTGGCATAGAACAGCCACGGTCCGGACGTGTAGCCGAGACGTGGCCGGATATCGACCATCCAGTCGGTGTCGGCCCGCTGGTTGATCGTATAGGTGACCGGCGGCGGCGGCGGGAAGATCGGCAGCGTGATGGGTGAGGTGAAAACATGCGAGTTGCGTGAATTGGTGCTCAGCGCGACCCACTCGCCCTCGATGCCGACCAGCCAGTTGCTGCTGCTGACCCAGTTGTAGCCGCCCTCGACGCCGCCGGTGAAACCGGTCTTGTTCGATCGGTGATTGTTCGTGTTGGCATTGATGATGGCGATGTCAGCCGGCGGGATCGTGATGGGGCCGCGGCCGGATTCGACCTTTCCGTTGAGATCATTGTCGCCCCAAGATCCGCCGGCGTTCAGGCCGACGTACCAGCCGTTCCACAACGACTCCTGAGCGGCCGCGGGCGCGGCGACGGCGAGCATGGCCAGGGAGGCCCCGGCGGCAAGCAACGAAAGTCGGCGATTTGAGATGATCGTCACGGGTGGCCCCTCTCCAGCAGAGTCGCGTGGCTGACAGAGCATCGTCCCAGTTGTAGCCAGCGTCTCTCAGGTGAAACCCTGAGCCGGGAATAAGCTGGAGACGGCGGTATGGGGGCCGCAAGGACCCGGGTTGTGTTTCTGCAGGCCCGAGGTCCGCCTTCGACCCGATTGCGGACAATCGATGAGTGGGCGTTGTAAGTGTCCCAGAACTAGGGGGCCTCCATGCAGGCATGGTTCAATTTCTACGCCGTCATCGGCGCCGTGGCCGCCACCCTCATGGGGCTGCTATTCGTCGCGATGTCGATGAATGCGTTTGCGGTCCTGAGCCGCGGCCCAGAGGGATCGCGGCGGTTCGCTGAGCAGGCGTTCGAAAACTATCTCGCCGTGTTGATGGTGTCGCTGCTGGCGCTGTTCCCAGACATGCGCATAACCACGTTCGGACGGGTCACCCTTCTGGTCACCGCGACTTGGACCGCGTGGGTGATTGTGCGGTTGTATCAGGCCGTGGCGGTGCCTTCGGTACATGAAACCCGGCTGGTGGCGATACGTCGGCACCTGTCCACGCTGATAGGCTTTGGGATGTTGATCTACGCGGCCGGACGCATGGCGTTTGGCGCACACGCGACACGATGGCGGCGGCCACCATCGTGCTGTTGTTCTCAGCCACTGAAAGGGCTTGGGGATTGCTCAATCGGATCGCCGCGGGCACGCGGGACGGACCGTCATAGGCGGACGAGTACCTATTTCACGACGACAGGGGGGCCAGGCCCATGAAAAGCCGGCGATCTTCCAGCCGTTGGCGGTCTTGCTCAGGCTGAAGGTCGAGCGCGCGACAGCGCGCATGGCAACCCCGTTTTGGCGAAAGGCGTATGTCGTATCCGCCACGACATAGGCGTTGTCGCCTGTCACCACCTCGTTGATCACGTCGCCCAGAGCAAGCTTGGGGTCGGAGAGCCCGGCTGCCTTTGCGCCCTTCTCCCAGGCCGTCGCGTCGGCCGACCAGGCGGCGAACGCCCCGTTCCCCTGCCAGATGGAATGGGGAGGGACTGAGTCCATGATGGTGACCGACGGCAGGAAGGCGGCCGCCTGAGCCGTGGCGTCGCCCCTGGCCGACGCATCGTAGAACTGATGGATCGGCGCTTCGACCTCGACGTTGGCGGCCATCGCCGCAGACCCCGTCACGCAACCGGCGAGCAGGACGCCCGCCAGCACCGCCTTAGACATCGATGCATTCCCCCTCGAAGCGGAAGTTCAGCGCCGTGAAATAGGTATATGGACAACTCCACGGCCCAGCTTCGCTCGCGCTTGATCGGGCGGCGGCCAGCGTTCATGGGGTCGGGGATAGCCGCCGGCGCGGCTTCCGGGATCACACCGAGGGTTTGCAGATGGACCTCCCCGACCTCTCGCCCGGCGGCGTCTACGACGGCCTCGACCTCTCCAACGTCGACTTCGCCGAGCGCGATCTCACGGACCTGGCGCTCACCAACTGCACCCTCGTCGACGCCCAGCTCTCGGCCGTCATCCTGCAAGGCGCGCGGTTCGTCGACTGCCGCTTCACCCGCTGCCGCTTCGCGCACGCCGACCTACGCGAGGCGACCTTCACCCGCTGCAACTTCGCCGATCCCGACAGCCACTCCGGAGTCCAGCTCGCCTTCTCGCAACTGGACCAGGCGCGGTTCGAGACCTGCGATCTCTCCTTCGCCGACATCGATCGTTCGAGCCTCTGGGCGGTGACCTTCGCCACCTGCAACCTTCGGGGCGCGCGCTTCCACCGCGCCGACTTCAGCCGAGCCTTCGGAGCCAAGGTGGTGCGCACGGCGGCGGCCTTCACCGCCTGCAACCTGGAGCTCGCCGACCTCTCCGAAGCCCAGCTCGCGACCTGTGACCTTTCCGGTTGCAACCTGCGCGAAGCCGACCTCACCGAGGCCAACCTCGAAGGCGCCGACCTCACGAAATGCGATTTCTTCCAGGCGCTGACCGCCGGCGCCAGGCTGGCGGGCGCGGATCTGCGCGGCGCGGAGGTTTCAGGCCTCAGCCTGGCCGCGCTCCGGTCCTACGAAGATTTGAAAGTCACGCTCGCCCAGCAGCAGGCCCTGCTCACCGCCATGGGCCTCGACGTCTACGCGGACGACTAGTCCTGCGCCTTGGCCTTCGCCGGCGTCCAGACGCGTACGGCCACCGCCACGGTCACCGAACCCAGCACCGCGGTCGCGGCGCCCGCCCACTGCACGGCGTTCATGCCGACGGCGGCGTAGTGACCGGCGAGCCCGCCGCTGATCACGACCAGCGAGGCCGACGCCCAATCGATGAGTTCTTTCGACTTGATCATGCTGGTTCCCGGGCAGGCTTTGAATGCTAATGCGACGGACGCACTGAAGCCGTAGAGGTCTTACCGAAACACTGCGCGATGCTGCGATGCGGCATCGGGGCGCACGCACCCTTCGCGTAAGAGGAGAAGAGAGCCGAATGGATGCCGAAGCCCTCAGCCGATTCACCGCCGACCTCTGGCGGGACGAGATTACCCCGGCCCTGGTCGACTACATCCGCATCCCGGCCAAATCGCCGGACTTCGACCCCGACTGGGCGGCGCATGGCCATATCGACGCGGCGGTCGAGCACATGGCCGGCTGGGCGCGCGGCAAGCTCGCCGAACTCCCCGGCGCCACCCTGGAGATCGTCCGCCTGCCGGGCCGCACGCCGGTCATCCTGATCGAGGCGCCGGGCGAGGTGGATGACACGGTCCTGCTCTACGGCCACCTCGACAAGCAGCCGGAGATGACCGGCTGGTCGGAGGGGCTCGGGCCCTGGGAGCCGGTGATCCAGGGCGACCGCCTTTACGGCCGCGGTGGCGCGGACGACGGCTACGCGATCTACGCCTCGGTTGCCGCCCTGGTCGGCCTCGCGCGACAGGGCGTCAAACGCGCCCGCTGCGTGGTGCTGATCGAGGCCTGCGAGGAAAGCGGCAGCTTCGACCTGCCGTTCTATGTCGACCACCTGGCTGCCCGCATCGGTTCGCCCTCGCTGGTGATCTGCCTGGATTCAGGCTGCGGGAACTATGAGCAGCTCTGGCTCACCACCTCGCTACGTGGCCTTGCCGGCGGCCTGCTCAGCGTCCAGGTGCTGGAGGAGGGGGTCCATTCCGGCGACGCCTCCGGCGTGGCGCCTGACAGTTTCCGCATCGCCCGCGCCCTGCTCGACCGCCTGGAGAATTCCACGACCGGCGAGATCCTGCCGCCGGTCTTCAATGTCGCGATCCCCGGCGACCGCGCCGCCCAGGCCAAGGTCGCGGCCAAGGCCTTGGGAGACCAGGTCTGGAAGAAGTTCCCGTTTGCCGGCGCGACCGCGCCCATCGTCCGCGACGGCGCCGAGCTGGTCCTCAACCGCACCTGGCGCCCGCAGCTCGCCGTGGTCGGCGCCGACGGCCTCCCGGAGCCAATGAGCGCCGGCAACGTGCTGCGCCCGCAGACGACGCTCAAGCTCAGCATGCGCCTGCCGCCCACGGCCGACCCGCACGCCTGCGCCCGTGCCCTCGCCGACACCTTCACCATCGACCCGCCGCAGGGCGCCAAGGTCGCCTTCGAGGAGACGCAGGCCAGTCCGGGATGGAACGCCCCGCCACTCGCCCCCTGGCTGGAGGCCGCGGTCCAGCGCGCCTCCCAGGCTACCTTCGGCCGCGAAGCCGCGTTGATGGGAGAGGGCGGCACCATCCCCTTCATCGGCATGCTGGGTGAGAAGTTCCCCGACGCCCAGTTCGTGATCACCGGCGTGCTCGGGCCCCATTCCAACGCCCACGGCCCCAACGAATTCATCCACTTGCCGACCGGCCAGAAGGTCACCGCCGCGGCCGCCTTCATCCTCGCCGACCACGCCAACCGGCCCCGCTAGCGCCGGCCCCTGGCTGTCCCTATCTGCAGGCTGGGCTGTAGGGGATCGCGGATGCTCGAGCTGTTGATCTGTGCGGCCATGATCATCCTCCTGGCCTGGCCTGAGACCTCGGTCGGCAAGCTGCTTCACTGCATGCTGGTCTTACGACCCGCTCAGAAGCTGTCGCAGATCAGGATGGCTCACGTGGCCTTCATCCTCCTGCTGGCTGTGGTCACCGTGGCGGCCATCGCCTTCGCCAGGACCGATGGCCCATTCCTCGTGGCGCAGGGCGCGGAAGGCCTCGCCTGGTTCGCGACCGTCGATATCGCGACGTACGTCGATGTCGCCGTGCTCGCGCTTGTCTCGGTGGCGAGCGGGGTCGTGAGCTGGGTGCTCAAGGCGGGCTCCCGCGGTCTCGCGCGCCTCAGGCGCGCCGTCGTCCGCCCCTCCCGTCCGAGCGCTGCGCGCCGCAGGCGGCCCAAGCGCCTCGCCCCACCGCCCGCCAACGACGACGACCCGGCCGGCATCGACTGGGCGACAGCCGCCTGAGTTGACCACTTGGACTACATCTGTAATCTCGTCGTGAGTTTACATATGTAAGCAGATGGTGATGACCAGGCGTGAAAAGGCCTTTGCAACAGCGCTGGCTCTGGCTGCCTTCGGCCTTCCGACCTGGCTGATTGGGTCGACCTGGTCCGAGCGCGCTGCGCTGAAGCGGCGCTGGACAATCGCAGGCCCCGCCTGTCCCGTTGTCGCCAAACCCGATCGTGCCGTGGTTGGCCGTCGCTCGCCGCAGTTCTTCAACTACCAGGGCATCCGTTTCGGCCGTCAGTTTGGCGACGTGAGCTGCGTCGCACCGCCGTATCGCAATCCGCTCGACCCGAAGAGCTACACTGTCTGCCAGTTCCCGGCGCCGGCCATGGTGTCCGTGGCGACCGGTGCAGGCGCCGTGATCTTCCAGCCCGGTCCTGGACGCCCCGCCACCGTGACGGTGCGGGACGGCAAGGTGTCATGCGTCATGGGTGGCTGGCTGCGGCCGGGCGCCTAGCCCTGCTGGCCGCGTCGGAATGTCCGTCTGAGCAATCGGACGCGGGCGCAAACCCGCCATGAACGCCAGCGC